>CALKXE010000088.1 GCA_938003955.1 uncultured Saprospiraceae bacterium
TAGCTGGTACTGCAAGAAGTATGGGTGTTACTATCAAAGGTGATGCACCTTGGCAAGCTTAATAAAGAGTATTTATTAATAAGAGGTAGACATTTGAATAGAATGTTGTTTGACCTCTAAAGTTATATATAATGGCAAAAATTTCTAAAAAAAGGAAAGCCTGTGAAGAGAAAGTAGACTCTGAAAAGTTATACTCAATCGCAGAAGGTGCTAAACTAGTGAAAGAAGTAAATCAAACTAAGTTTGATTCTTCTGTAGATATCCACATTCGGTTGGGTGTTGATCCTAGGAAAGCGGATCAGGCTATTAGAGGTACAGTATCATTACCAAATGGTACGGGTAAATCTAAAAAAGTTCTTGTTCTTTGTACTCCAGATAAGGAAGCGGAGGCAACAGCTGCAGGTGCTGACTACGTAGGTCTAGACGAATACGTAAAGAAAATTCAAGATGGTTGGACTGACATAGACGTTGTAATAGCAATGCCTAGTGTTATGGCTCAAGTTGGTCGAATTGGTAGAATACTTGGACCAAGAGGTCTAATGCCAAATCCTAAGACGGGAACTGTAACACCTAATGTTGGCGCTGCTGTAACTGAAGTTAAAAAAGGTAAGATTTCTTTTAGAGTCGATAAATATGGTATCATTCACTCTTCTGTTGGAAGAGTATCATTTACTGCTGAAAAGTTAGTAGAGAACATGAATGAATTATTGGGTACGTTGGTAAAGATGAAACCATCTACAGTTAAGGGAGCATATATAAAATCAATTTCTATTGCTTCAACTATGAGTCCTGGTATCAAAATCGATCCTAGATCTATTAGTTAATAACCTCCAAAAGAATTAGAAATGACTAGAAACGATAAAGTACAAGCAATAGAAGTACTAAAAGAAAAATTTGCTAATAATGAATTTTTCTATTTAACAGATTCTTCTTCAATGACGGTAGGTCAAATTAATGATTTACGTAGAGCATGTTTTGAGAAGAATATTCAGATGCAAGTAGTAAAAAATACTTTAGCTGTAAAAGCACTTGAATCTGCAGGTGAAGAGAAAAATTATAGTGGATTATATGAGTCTTTAAAAGGACCTACTACAATATTATTCTCTGAAACAGCTAATCTTCCTGCGAAAGTTATAAAAGACTATCGCAAGAAAGGTGAAAGACCAGTTTTGAAAGCAGCCTATATTGGTACATCTATATATGTAGGTGACGACCAATTAGATACACTTGCTTCATTAAAGTCAAGAGAAGAACTTATTGGAGAAGTAATTTCATTATTACAGTCACCAATGAAGAACGTTCTTGGTGCATTAAACTCAGGTGGTCAAAAACTATCCGGTTTAGTAAAAGCACTAGAAGAGAGAGCTTAAAATTAAGCTCTGAATCCATAATTGGCTTCCAAGCATTTTCGCTACTCGATAATATATTTATTGATTAACAAATTTTAAATTAAACATTAACATGGCAGATTTAACAGCCTTAGCAGATCAATTAGTTGGTCTTACAGTAAAAGAAGTAAACGAACTAGCTACAATATTGAAAGATGAGCACGGTATCGAGCCAGCAGCAGCAGCAGTTGCAGTAGCGGCAGGACCAGCTGGAGGCGGCGGAGACGCAGCTGAAGAGCAGACTGAATTTGACGTAATGTTGAATTCTGCAGGTGCAGCAAAATTAGCAGTAGTAAAAGAAGTTAAGACCTTATTAGGTGTTGGACTTAAAGAAGCGAAAGAATTAGTTGATGGAGCTCCTGGCGTAATTAAGGCTGGTGTTTCTAAAGCTGAAGCTGAGTCTTTAAAGGCAGCATTAGAAGGTGCAGGTGCTGAAGTTGAACTAAAGTAATAGTCGACAGAGCACTGGATAGTACAAATAAAATAGAATTAGCATAAGGCTCGACCATAATTGGTCGGCCTATTGCTGTTTTAGTACTGCTGTAATACAACATTATAGAACAGGTTACTGTTCTTATTATTCTTTTCGTTTACTTTTTAAAATTCTCTCAGATGGCATCATTTCCTATAGCTGCTCAAACTCCTGAAAGGGTTAATTTTGGAAAAATTAAAAAAGGTTCGGGTTATCCTGATCTTCTTGAAATACAATTAAAGTCATTTCAAGAGTTTTTTCAATTAGAAACAACTCCAGAGAATCGTGAAAGCGAAGGACTTTATCGAGTTTTTCAAGAAAACTTTCCGATATCAGACGCTAGAAGCATATTCGTTCTTGAGTTTCTAGATTATTTCATAGATCCTCCAAGATATTCAATCTCTGAATGTATGCAGAGAGGATTGACGTATAGTGTACCATTAAAGGCAAAACTTCGTTTATCATGTAATGATGAGGAGCATATCGATTTCCAGACTATAGTACAAGATGTATTTTTAGGTAATATCCCGTATATGACCCCTAAAGGTACTTTTGTTATTAATGGTGCTGAAAGAGTAGTTGTATCTCAGTTGCATAGATCTCCAGGAGTTTTCTTCAGTCAAAGTTTTCACCCGAATGGTTCTAAATTATTCTCTGCGAGAGTAATACCATTTAAAGGAGCTTGGATGGAGTTCGCTACGGATATTAATACCGTGATGTATGCTTACATTGATAGAAAGAAAAAGTTCCCAGTAACTACGTTGTTAAGAGCAATTGGTTATGATTCAGATAAATCAATCTTAAATATTTTCGGATTAGCAGAAGAAATTGATGCTGACGAAAAAGGATTGAAAAAGTCAGTAGGTAGAAAACTTGCTGCAAGAGTACTCCGTAAGTGGACAGAGGATTTCGTAGATGAGGATACAGGAGAAGTTGTATCTATCGAAAGAAATGAAATTATTCTTGAAAGAGATGTTTTCATTGATGAAGAAAATGTCGAACTTATCAAAGATGCTGGTGTAGAAACAATTATCCTTCAAAAAGAGGATATTGAAGAAGATTACACAATCATCTACAATACATTGCAAAAAGATCCTTCAAGTTCAGAGCTTGAAGCTGTAACATATATTTATCGTCAACTTAGAGGTACTGACCCGCCAGATGAAGAAACGGCTAGGGGTATTATCGATAAGCTTTTCTTCTCAGATAAGAGATATAACCTTGGAGATGTAGGACGATATAAAATTAATAGAAAATTAGATTTAGATATTGATAGAGAAACTCTTGTTTTAACAAAAGAGGATATCATTCGTATCGTTAGCTACTTAGTAAGATTGATTAATCAAAAAGCCGAGCTTGATGATATTGATCACTTAAGCAACAGAAGAATTAAAACTGTAGGAGAGCAGTTATATGGTCAGTTCGGTGTAGGTCTTGCAAGAATGGCAAGAACGATTAGAGAAAGAATGAATGTTAGAGACAATGAGGTATTTACACCTATTGACTTGATTAATGCAAGAACGCTTTCTTCTGTAATTAACTCATTCTTCGGAACGAGCCAGTTATCACAGTTCTTAGATCAGACTAACCCTTTATCAGAGATAACACATAAGAGAAGAATCTCAGCACTTGGACCAGGTGGTCTTTCGAGAGAAAGGGCAGGTTTTGAGGTAAGAGATGTTCATTATTCTCATTATGGTAGACTCTGTACAATTGAAACTCCTGAGGGACCAAACATTGGACTTATATCTACACTTTGTGTTCACGCAAAGGTAAATAAAATGGGTTTCCTTGAAACACCATATAGAGAAGTTATCGACGGTAAAGTTGATTTCACTCAAGATGCGCAATATTTATCTGCCGAAATGGAGGATTATAAGCGAATTGCACAAGCAAATGCTACTGTTGATGAAGCCGGAGCATTCGTAGGTGATAGAATCAAGAGTAGAGAGCATGGTGATTTCCCTGTTTTAACTTCAGAAGAAGTTGAATACATTGACGTAGCCCCTAATCAAATTGTTGGTGTATCAGCATCATTGATTCCTTTCTTAGAGAATGATGATGCCAATAGAGCCCTGATGGGATCTAACATGCAACGTCAGGCTGTACCATTGGTTAAGCCGAGATCTCCGATTGTAGGTACGGGTATCGAGCAGAGAGTTGCTCAAGATTCACGTATGTTGATTAATGCAGAAGGACCAGGTGTTGTTCAGTATGTTGATGCGAATGAAATTCACATTAGCTACGATAGAACTGAGTCAGAGCAGTTAATTTCTTTTGAGGATAACTTGAAGAAATACGATCTAATTAAGTTTAGAAGAACCAATCAAGGTACTTGTATTAACTTGAAGCCAATTGTAAGGAAAGGTGATAGAGTACAAAAAGGTACATTGCTATGTGATGGGTATGCGACTGAAAAAGGTGAATTGGCATTAGGTCAGAACCTAAAAGTAGCATTCATGCCTTGGCAAGGATATAACTTTGAGGATGCAATCGTATTATCTGAAAGAATTGTAAGAGAGGATATATTTACTTCACTACATATAGAAAACTTCGAACTTGATGTTAGAGATACGAAGTTAGGTGAAGAAGAATTGACAAATGATATCCCTAACGTAAGTGAAGAAGCTACAAAAGATCTCGATGAAAATGGAGTAATCAGAGTAGGAGCTTGGGTTAAAGAAGGTGATATTCTTATTGGTAAAATTACTCCCAAGGGAGAGTCTGATCCAACACCTGAAGAAAAGTTACTGAGAGCAATCTTCGGTGATAAAGCTGGTGATGTAAAAGATGCATCACTAAAAGCACCTCCATCATCTAAAGGAGTTATCATCGGTAAGCAATTATTTGCAAGAGCTAAAAAGGATAAATTCCAAAAGGTACAAGAAAAAGAATTGTTGTCTAAACTTGAAGATAGACATGCAGTTTCCTTAAACGAGCTAAAAACTATCTTAATTGATAAGTTGATGGTGTTGTTGAAAGGTAAAGTATCTCAAGGTGTAATGAGTTTGTACAACGAAGAAGTAGTGCCTAAGGGTACTAAGTTCAGTGCAAAAGTGTTAAAAGAAATCGATTATGCTCAAGTAGATTATTCTAATTGGATCAAAGATGCCGACAACAATGCATTGATCGCTAAGTTACTTCACAACTACAGCATCAAAGTAAACGAAGAGATTGGTCGTTATAGAAGAGAGAACTTTAATATTAGTATTGGTGATGAATTGCCTGCAGGTGTATTGAAGTTGGCTAAAGTATACATGGCTAAGAAGCGTAAACTGAAAGTAGGTGATAAGCTTGCCGGACGTCATGGTAACAAGGGGATTGTATCTCGTATAGTAAGAGCAGAGGACATGCCTTTCTTAGCGGATGGAACACCTGTTGATATCGTATTGAATCCATTGGGTGTACCTTCTAGAATGAATTTAGGTCAAATTTTTGAGACAGTTCTTGGTTGGGCAGGTGAGAAGTTAGATCTTAAATTCTCTACTCCAATTTTTGATGGAGCTAGTTTAGGTGAGATTGATGAATTCGTGAAGAAAGCAGATCTACCTTCATTAGGTCAGACATACTTATATGATGGTGGTACGGGAGATCGTTTCCATCAGCAAGCGACGGTAGGTATTATCTACATGCTTAAGTTATCACACATGGTTGATGACAAGATGCATGCAAGATCTATCGGACCTTAT
>CALKXE010000089.1 GCA_938003955.1 uncultured Saprospiraceae bacterium
CCGCCACCTTTTGCCCCGTTATTATTCTGAGTCTCTTTTGGAAAGGTTACTCTGAGAAAGGCGCGATCGCGTCAATGGTATCAGGGTTTATAAGTGTCATCGTAGTTAAGTTTGTCTTCCAAAACATGGATGGCGTTGGAGAGTACTTTGTTGCTCTGGATGTATTAGCACCTTCTTTTCTAGTGGCTATGATATTCGGATGGATATTTTCAAAGTTATATCCAGCAGTGGAATGATAACTAAGAGACCTCGGAGGTTTTGAAAACCTCCGAGGTCTATACACTTTGAAAGTAAACGCCCGAGCCCCGCAGTAATTATCCCTCTTTGGAGAGGGCAGGGAGAGGACGTCAACATCTAATACCGATTACTATTGAATTTGCCGCATACATTAGTCTGCAACATTCAAAAACGGGTGTTTGTTGCGCAAGCCTCCCTTCTCATCTCGGCATTTACCAATATCTTTATGCGGAAAATTGAAACACAATTGGTATAAGAATACATCTTGTATAATTAAAATTAGTGCCAAACTAAATCAGAAATGGTATAACAAGGAGCTAATTATTATCCACAACTAGTATCCACTAAATACTCGACAACTTCCTCCTCTTTAATTCTCCTTTCGATCTACTGCATATTTCCTCTGTGCCTCCGAAGGAGAACACAGGGCATGGCTCAAGCTGTGCCATCCATAAAAAAATAGGTGAAACAATTTAATGTTCCACCTATATTAAGGTGTTAACCGATAGGGTATGCTTATATCTAATTTCTCTTAATTCTTATTTCATTTTATAGTTACCATTCCCAACTTTGAATCCATTATTATAGATCTCTACATCATACATGCCTTTTGGTAATCTATCATTAACTTTCCACAATATACATCCTTCAGTATCTTCATTGTTATAATCTATGATTCCCGTGCTCGTGTATCTTACCTGTGTATTATCTAATTTATTAGTTAATACTCCAGAACCCATGTCCTCTCTTGCAACCGTCTCTCCAACTGGATCGATTAATCTGATTTGAAATTCTTTTGGTCCAGAAGGAGTCACCAAATTTGTCTCAGTAGTAAAACACACTTCGATTAAGTTGATATTTTTCGCCCTTGATTTTTTCTTCTTTTTACCATTATCCTTTAGTTGATACCCTTGCACTTTCATGAAGTTGATCTTGATTGCATTTGCCATATCGACTTTAGTATCTAGCACTTCATTTTTCTTTGACAATCGTTCTTTCTCTACCGCTAGAACAGCTCTTGCAGCTTCAATTTCTTTTTTCGCAGTCTGCTCATTTAAGTATTGAGTATTAAGAGAAGAATTCTGTTGCTTAAGCTGTGTATTGCTTGCCATAAGATTTGTATTCTCATCTCTTAATTTTGCTAATTCCGCTACATACTGCGCAGCTTGAGAATTCATATTTGCAATTTCATCTTTTGCTTTAGTAAGTTCTCTCTTAGTCCAAATCAGATTATTAATTTTATCTTTTTGAGACTTAAGTTCTACTTTCTGACTTTCGATGAGGCTATTGAGCTCATTGTTATCACTTCTCATATCTTCTAGTCCTTCCAGCGCAGCAGTGTAATCTTGTTCTAGTTCTGCTTGCACCTTTTCTAGTTCTACAAGTTCAGTCTCTTGTCGAATATTTTGAGTTTTCAATTGAGAATTAGAAAACCACTGGTAACCATTCAATCCGATGAGCGCAATGATCGCAATGATCGCCATTGCCGATAAGCTATTCTTTGATTTAGATGTCATATCTGTTTAGTTCTTTAGCATTAAAAAATCGATTTGCATTCGATAATGAGGTTAACCGTGCAAATCCGTTATAATAACGCTACAAATATTGTTAATTATTTTCTTGTTTGCACTATTCGTTTGTAAATTGGTTGTATACACTTATTACACCAATTAGTAGAAAACCCTGATAAACATGATAATCCAAAAGAAAATTCTTAAAAACACGCTATTTATTGACATTGAAACTGTCTCCGTTACAGCTCGATTTGATGAACTTCCAGAAGAAATGCAGGCACTCTGGATGAAAAAAGCTAGAAAATTTAAAGTTGATAAAGATCGTGAAATGACTCCAAATCTTGCTGCGGGATTCTACACTGAGAAAGCAGGCATATTTGCAGAATTTGCTAAGATAGCTTGTATCACGGTTGGCTACCTTTCGCATGATAAAGGAGAAGAACCTTCACTTAGATTGAAATCATTTGCAGGAGAAGAAAAAGAACTCCTTGAAGAATTCAACGATCTTCTTAACACACACTATGATAGACCAGATGAACATTTCCTATGTGGTCATAACATCAAAGAATTCGATGTTCCTTTCCTTTGCAGGCGATGTATTATTAATGGAGTAGAATTGCCGCGTCTTCTTAATATCTCTGGTAAAAAACCTTGGCAAGTAGCTCACTTATTAGATACAATGGAATTGTGGCGATTCGGTGATTATAAGAATTATACATCACTCGCCTTATTGGCTGGAACGTTGGGAATACCTTCTCCCAAAGATGATATAGATGGCAGTATGGTCGGTCATGTATATTGGGAAGAAGATGATGTCGATAGGATTATTACTTATTGTGAGAAGGATGTGGTGACTGTCGCTCAGGTAGCGATGAAGTTTGCAGGAATGGAATTGATTGGAGAGGATCGGATTGAGGTGGTGTAATAAAGTAAAAATTCCGATTTTTTTCAATAAGCATCTTTTCTATTAACAATTTCTAATATCTCTATCACAAGAATCTTATCTTCTATTCTATATATAACTCTATAATTTCCTGAACGGACTCGCCATAAGTTAGTATAACCCTTTAACTTCCTACATCCTAATGGGCGAGGATTTTTAGATAGACTTTGTATTAATTGAGCAACCTTAGCGAGGTTCTTTATTCGGCAACTTATAAAGTTCTTTTTCAGCAGATTTCTTAAATCTAATAGAATAGTTATCCATCTATTTTACCCGCTTTTATCAACCCTGCCATAACTTCTTCTATTGGAACGGACTCTTCATTTATTCTAGAATCAGCTATCAAACCATCTATGAGATCTTGTAGATATTCTCCACCGTATTTATCAATATCGATTTGTACATATCGTTTCTTATTCTTGTCGTCAGTTACATATAATATCCCTTCCATTTCTTTTGATTTCTTATACATAAATATAACG
>CALKXE010000090.1 GCA_938003955.1 uncultured Saprospiraceae bacterium
AGCTTTTAAACTCGTTCTCATAGATCTCTACTAGCGTATGTTTCTTTTCTCGTTTTTCATAGGTACACATACATATGTATACCTTCAAACATTTGAGTGTAACCTGTTTATATCTAGTTTTTTATGAATTGCGTGCAACTACGTTATATACGCACATATTTTTATCAATATACGTAATTTTATATTTTCAATGAAAATCACACCAAAACTCAGCAAGAATACAACTTGCTGAAAACCATTAATTTACGTGCACAATAAATTAACTAGCCGTGTATACCCGAGTACTATCTGTATATATCCGTATATATTTGGTTATCTATCGTTGTGATCCTATGTTTGTAATTAGCAGTAATAAAAGACTTATTTTCTATTAAATCGAATATTTCAAACATTATCCTACTTCCTACCAATCGATTCTATTAACCCTTGATCTTGTATTTTAATGACATCCGCCAAAACCACCATTATTATTCCACCCTTTGCTTTCGCCTAAAAAACTATAGAATATTATTTACCTTTTCATTATGTAAAACCATACTAGTTTGAGTACTGTGTATATAATCAATAGTAGATAATCTATCAAGAATAAAGCCTCTTAACTCATCTGAGTCTTTTACTGCAATATGTAAAATAAAATCATTGTTTCCTGCCATATGAAATACTTGAAGAACGCCAGGAAATAGAGATGCCTTCTTTATGAAGTCTGCGATTATTGAGCGGTGTTGCTTATTTAGTTTAATGGCTAGCATTACCTCAATATTAAGACCCAGTTTTTTTTGATCGATTTGGGCATATGTTCCTTTAAAATATCCCTTCTGGGTTAATTTTTTTATCCTATCATGAGTGCTAGACTGTGCAATTCCAACATTTGCAGCAATCTCCTTATTTGAAAGCCGTGCATTATTCATCAATAGGCTTAAAATTTGAATATCTTTCGAATCTATATCATTTTTCATAACGGTTTTGAATCTTTTTAGGCATAAGTAAATTAATGTAGAATATAATTGTTCAAATATACACTTATTAGTAATAAGTGTACGAATATATTACACAATATAGAATTAAACACAATACTATATTAGGATAACAACAGATTCAAATGAATGAAATAAAAATATTCTCACCAGCAACTGTCGCTAATGTAGCCTGCGGATTCGATGTGTTAGGCTTTTGCTTAGATAGTGTTGGTGATGAGATGGTAATTAGAAAGGTCGAAAAGAAAGGCATTAAAATAACTAAAATTAAAGGGTTCGACTTACCCTTTGAAACCGAATTAAATGTTGCTGGAGTTTCCGCTCTAGCTATGTATGAGGTCATTAATCCTGATTGTGGATTCGAAATTGACATCTATAAGAAAATAAAACCCGGAAGTGGTATTGGTAGTAGTGCCGCCAGTGCCGCTGGAAGTGTTTTTGGGATGAACGAACTTTTGGGAAGACCATTTAATAAAACGGAATTAACACAATTTGCTACTAAAGGAGAAGCGTTGGCAAATGGTTGCGAGGTAGCCGATAATGTGGCAGCTTTGTTTGGAGGTTTTACTTTAGTCAAAAGCATACAGCCTTTAGAGGTCTTACAAATTCCGTCGCCAAACAATTTATATGCAACTATTATTCATCCACAAATAGAGATTAAAACATCTGAATCTAGAGCTATTCTTCCAACACAAGTAAAGCTTAGTGATGCGATTACACAAATGGCCAATTTGGGAAGTTTGGTCCATAGCTTGCATACTAATAATTACAAATTGATGCAGAAATCCCTGCACGATGTAATTATAGAACCACATAGAAGTAAATTGATTCCACATTATTACGAGGTTAAAAATGCAGCACTAAACGAAGGAGCTTTAGGCTCTGGCATTTCAGGTTCTGGACCTTCTGTTTTTTCTTTATGCGAAGGAATTGAAACAGCTAACAAGGTGAGAGATGCAATAAGTAAAGTGTATTCAAAAACTAGAATTGAATTTGATATTCATGTATCAAAAATTAATACTGAAGGAATAAAAATCCTTTAGTTAAATATCACTTCAAATCATTTCTATTTAGATGATTCGCAATCTAATAATAAGGAACATAAATCAGTACGAAATAAAATATATGAATTACTATAGCTTAAATAAGAATGCGCCAGCTGTATCTTTTAAAGATGCCGTTATAAAAGGATTGGCACCCGACAAAGGATTATATTTCCCTGAATCCATTACTCCTTTACCTAAAGCATTTTTCGATAACATCGATAATTTATCTCATTCTGAAATTGCCTATGAAGCAATTAGACAATTTGTATCATCAGATATACCAGAGGATATTTTAAAATCAATTATAGAAGAAACTTTATCATTTGATTTTCCTATTGTGGAATTGAGCGAAAACATTTCAACCTTAGAACTTTTTCATGGACCAACTATGGCATTTAAGGATGTTGGTGCTCGTTTCATGGCGCGTTGTTTAGGTTATTTTAATCAGAACAACACCAATGAAGTTACTGTTCTAGTAGCAACATCAGGTGATACAGGAGCCGCTGTCGCCCATGGTTTCCTTAGAGTTAAAGGTGTGAAAGTGATAATACTATACCCTAGTGGTAAAGTGAGCGATATTCAAGAAAAGCAATTAACTACTCTAGGTCAAAACATTAGCGCATTAGAGATTGACGGAACTTTCGATGATTGTCAAACCATGGTTAAAACCGCTTTTTCAGACGAAAGTCTTATTAGCAAAATGCAATTAACCTCTGCCAATTCTATAAATGTGGCACGTTGGTTACCTCAATTATTTTACTTCATGTTTGCCTACAAAAAATTACATCGTAAACATAAAGACATTGTTTTCTCAGTACCCAGCGGAAACTTTGGAAACCTATGCGCAGGTATGATGGCACAACAATTAGGCTTACCAATCAAACATTTCATAGCATCTAATAACGAAAACAATGTCGTGACTGAGTATTTAAAGACACGATTATACAACCCGAAACCAACGGTACATACCATAAGCAATGCCATGGATGTTGGAAATCCAAGTAACTTTATTCGTATTCAAGAAATCTATAAAAATGAATTTGAAACCTTAAAAGATAATGTGTCTTCGTTTAGTTTTTCTGATGCTGAAACTAAGGCAGCTATGCTAGAAATGTATAGCAATTATAATTATGTTGCAGATCCACATGGAGCGGTTGGCTACTTAGGATGCAAAGCTTATTTAGAAAAGAATCCAAATGAGTATTGTGTCTTTTTAGAAACGGCACATCCAACCAAGTTTTTAGACGTTGTTGAAGATGTTGTAAAAATAAAACAAACATTACCGCATCAAATTCAATCTGTAATGGGGAAAGAAAAAGTAGCAACTACAATTTCTACTTATGAGGATTTTAAATCGTATTTGTTGGAATAGACCCGCTTGATCGCTAATAAATTAAATAAAGTAAGTGCATCAAAGACTAAATGTAATTGCATGCACAAGACCGCTAATAATTTAATCCAAATCCATCCATCCAAAGTTAGATAATGTCCATTTACATTTTAACTTTGAGGAACCTAACCAAATGAATGCAATGTCAAAGAAAATGATCCTCGTGACAGGAGCAAACGGCCAGATCGGCCAAGTGCTTACTAAGCGACTAAGAGAGATTCATGGTGCTGATAATGTCTTAGCATCTGATATCACCAAGATAGAAGGATATACAGAAAAATTTGAGTTTCTAGATATCCTAAATAAAATACGGATGAAAGAAATCATCCATGATTATGATGTCACTGAGATCTATCATCTCGCCGCCATATTATCCGCAAACGGAGAATGGAATCCTAAGAAAACATGGAACATCAATATGAATGGTGTCCTTACCATGTTTGGTCTCGCAGAAGAGAAAAAGGTAGATAAAATCTTCCTGCCAAGTACTATAGCTGTATTCGGAACTACGACTCCTAGAATCAACACCCCACAACATGTACCACTGATGCCCGAAACTGTATATGGCATGAGTAAAGCTACCTGCGAAAACTGGAGCAACTACTTCTACAATAGATACAAACTCGATATTAGGTCACTAAGATATCCTGGAATCATTGGCTACCAAAGTCTACCAGGTGGAGGGACTACTGATTACGCCGTAGAGATATTCTATGCAGCACTGCGTGGAGAAGAATATACTTGCTTCCTCAAACCGGACACTCGCCTACCGATGATGTATATGGAAGATGCCATCCGAGCAACGACAGAACTCATGGCCGCCGATGAAAAAGATGTAAAAATACGTACGAGCTACAATCTTGCAGCGATGAGTTTTACTCCCGCAGAAATTACTGCTGAGATTCAAAAACATATCCCTGACTTTAAAGTTAAATATGAGCCAGACTTCCGTCAAGATATAGCCTCTAGTTGGACAGAAAGTATAGATGATAGCCACGCAAGAGCTGATTGGAACTGGAATCATAAATATGATCTAGCCAAGATGGT
>CALKXE010000091.1 GCA_938003955.1 uncultured Saprospiraceae bacterium
CAACAAGGAACAGTCGATCTAACTGGATATGCACCTGGACAATATTTTGTGCAAGGATTTTCCATTTTAGCATCAGATCTTCCTTTGATAGAAGCATTGGACTTTAGTACTTCTATGATTGGTAACGTTACTGCATTAATGTTTTCTGGTGCGGTCTGTGGAGATAATAATTTTGATGCATCATTAATTACCATTGAAAATTGCACTATAGGTTTTACAGGATCATTACAGATGGATGTTATAACAGCAGAAGTTGGTGATCCATCATTAGATCCATCATGGATTATTACATGGTCTCCCTCTGCCCCTGATTTCAATTTGTATGGGTTGTATTACGTAGTATATGACCAAGTGACAGGCGTGATTATCGATTATTTATCAATAAATGATTTTACAGGACTACCAGCAGGGGACTATGATGTTTCGGTTGTCGTATTTAGTTTAACAGATGAAAGTAATCTGCCGCCAGTCAATGGGGTGTCCGTATTTCAGGACATTTTAGTTGCAATAACAAATGGGGATATATGCGCAATTACGTTTGGAGATAATCAGCTGTTTATTTCTGAGCCATGCACTATCGATGCAAATGGTATGCTAGAACAAGAAGATATTAATGCTCCACAAAACGATCCTTTGTTGAATCCTGATTGGGATATTACCTTTAGTGGTACGACGCCTGATCCAGCATTGTACGGCTTTTATTTTCTAGTTGTCAATGCTGATACGGATTTATTAGTAGCGTATTACACTACCGATGATTTTACCTTATTACTTGAGGGCAATTATTATGTAGTAGTGATTTATTATTTGCTTGCTGATTTAGCAATATTACCGCCACCGAACGGAGCAAATACATTCGCCGATGTTGAGAATCTAATCAATAATGATCAACTATGTGCGCAGTATTTTGGTCTCAATTCATTGGTTATTACAGAGCAATGTTTGGCTGATGCAGGAATTTTTAATCCACTGACTATTGACGAATGTGAAGGAAGTATTAATCTATCGAATACGATAGAACCTGATTATTCTCCAGGTTCAGGTCCTGGGTCGAATTATTCATATGTATACATAGTAAGTCAAAACGGACTTGTTATTGAAGTATCACCAGATGCTGATTTCACAGATCTAGCTGTAGGATTGTACGAAATTTGTGGATATTCATATTTGACTACTGATGGAAGTCAAATTCCTGTCGCTGATGGAAGTTTCCCCGTAAGTACGATTGATCAATTAAATATCGACGGTACTATTTGTGGTGATATTACTGATGATTGTGTTATACTACAGATATTTGATTTGCCAGAGCCTGTTTTTACTGGGCCTATTATGGTTTGTGCCGGTGTATTATATACTTATGAAATTGGAAATTACACAGGAGATATAAATGACTACCAACTTTTAATTAATATGGGAGGCTTTACTGAGTTTTTCAATGACCCTAGTACGGGCGAATATTTTATTAATTGGTTATCCGGGCCAGGAGAATTATGCTTGATCCAAACTGAAGGTATTTGCGAAGGCGACGTTTGTTTAAGTATAGATGTCGACGAAGGTATAATGGTAGATATCACAGGAGATGATGAGATATGCGAAGGGGATCAAGTAATTTATACTATCACACCACTTCCACAAGTAGGAGAAAGTTATAATATTTCACTTTCAGGAGGAACTGTTGTTTCTCAAGCTGATCCATTAGTCACGGTATTATGGGATGGGGTCGCCCCGTATAGCATTACTGCAGAGTTGGTAGGAGGAGACTGTGGAGGATCAGAAACATTAGACATTACAGTCATTGACCCTGTTGATTTTCCGACAGTTACATTTTTATCTACTAGCTGTACTGGAACACCAATATTTATACCTGAAATATCAGATCCGCTGATTTTAGATTGGGAATGGACAGCCACTAATGCTGATCTCACCTTTGACGGTACATTTGTAGAAGTAAATTGGATCGATGTTGGAGCAGCAGAAGTTTGTTTAGAGATCGAAACGGAATGCGACACAGAACAAATGTGCTATGACATAGATATTATACAATCTCCAGAACCGACGATAGATCCATTGACTACAGTGTGTGAGTTGATGTTTGTTTTAGAAGCAACACCAAATACAGGTACATCTTGGATATGGACAACGACCAGCCCTAATGTCATCTTTTCTGATCCTACAAACTTCGTAACGGATGTAACGGTTACTGCACCAGGATCATATGACTTTGTCTTAGAAGAAATTGGAGGACTTTGTAGTACTATTATAGAGACAACTGTAATCGTTGAAGATGGATTAATGGTTTCTAGTCCTACGTATGACTGTAGTGCTGCTGGTACTTATACCGTTCAATTTACCATTTTGGATGGAGACGCGCCTTTTTCAGTGAATGGAAGTATAATAGCGGGAGATCTTTATGTATCTGCTCCTATAGCGAGCGGGGCAGCATTTTCATTTTTGGTTTCAGACACGGAGTCTTGCGAAGCTGATGTCATCGGTTTACATATTTGTCCATGTATCACGGATGCGGGGACTATGGAGCAAGATCCTATTGAGCTATGTATTTCCTCTGGAGAAGATGCCGTTGGGATTCACAATGCAGATGAAATATTTGATAATGATGATCAGGGTGCTTTTTATCTACATACCAACAATACCGATATCCTTGGAGTTGTGTTAGGGCAGAGTACTACGGGGACATTTGCTTTTGATCCGCTTACGATGATCAGTGGACAGATATATTATATCTCTTTTGTTGCTGGTAATGCTGATGGAAGCGGGGTGGATTCCAGTGATCCATGTCTTTCTATATCAGTAGGCCAACCAGTTGTATTTTATGATGATCCAACGGTCTTTGCCGGAGACGATGATCAATTATGTGGACTAGAATATAACCTTTCGCAAGGAGTATCTCCTAGTTTAGGGAGTTGGTCAACGGAGTCTAGTCCAATAGGTAGTGACATTACATTTACTACAATTAGTGGAGAGACCACTGTTTCTGCGGACCTGTCTGGTGTTTATATTTTTGAATATTCATTCTTTGATCAAAACGGTTGTTCGGGTACAGATCAAAGAGAAATAACATTTATAGAGAGTCCAATAATTGAGAACCTAGTGTTGGTTTGTGATGATGGAGAATACACGGTGTCATTTGATATTTCAGGAGGGATGTCGCCATATCTTGTAAATGGAAATTTGATCTCAGGTAATGATTTTACGTCAGTTGTTATAACTTCTGGAGACGCATATAGCTTCCAAATAACAGATGCTGATGGTTGTACTAGTGAAGAAAGTAACGGGACCTTCCTATGTGATTGTGATAGCGATGCTGGTACTATGGCTCAGGATGATATCGATATTTGTGCTGTTGATGGGACTCCTTTTTCAGGAACTTTTAATAATGATGCGACCGTAGCTGCAGGTGATATTGGTTTATTTTTTCTTCATACTGGATCATCGAATCTATTGACTTCTATTTATGGAGTTAACACGACTCCCGATTTTATTTATGACAGTAGTTTTGGAGTAGGAGTGACTTTGTATATTTCGTATGTTGTCGGTGATGATATAGGGGGTGCTATTAATCTTACTGAGGAATGCCTAGCTGTAAGTATTGGGCAACCTGTCAATATATTGGCAACACAAAAAGTAGAAATTGGAGATTATGTTGATTTGTGTTCTTACAATATAGATTTAGATTTTGATGACTTAGGTTTTGCTGGCCAGTGGACAGTAATAAGTACTCCACTAGATGCAAATGCAGACTTTGAGGATCCTAGTATGTCGAATACCTCGATTGAGGTAGATATGGCCGGGGAGTATATAATTGCTTGGTCTCCGTTGGGAGCTGGTTGTGCAATAGGAGATTCAACCACATTGATTTTCGAATCAATATTTCAATTAGGAAGTATTCTTGAGGACTGTAATAATGATCTGACTAGCTACAATGTTACTTTAAATATTGAAGGAGGATCGGCTCCATATTTTATCGATGGAGTAGAAACTACTGCAGTTTATATTTCTGATACATTATTATCTGGAAGTATATATAGTTACGTTGTTACGGATAGTCGGGGCTGTTCTTTTGATGTTTTAGGCGTATTCGACTGTCAATGTAATAATGAGCCAGGAACTATGGCTACTGATACTTTATTCGGTTGTGTTGAAGAAGTATTAATTGCTACTTATAATCAAGATGCTATATTAGATAATACGGATATCAGCCAATACATTATTTATAATGGTAACTCTACTACCATAGATTTCATCATTGATATTGTAGACGAACCTAATATTAATTATTCTAGCGATTTTACCTTTGGAGTAGTTTATTATATAGCGCATTTTATTGGTGATTCAGATATATCTGGAGTAATTAATTTACAAGATCCATGTATTCAATTTGCAAATGGACAACCATTCATTTTTGTCGAGAATGATGCAGTTTTTGCGGGGGATGATACAGTAGTATGTGGATTTGAAGTGACATTAAATGGGAGTAATTCTGGGCAGCAGTCTTTATGGCGGCTGATAGATAGCCCTTCAGGATCGACTGTTGTATTTGATGAATTTAATCTTTCAAGCGTTGTTTTGGTTGATCAAATTGGAACCTACTATTTTGAGTTGTCAAGTATAAATACTTTATGTTCTTCTATTGATACTGTAGTATTAGATTTTGTTTCTAATTTAGAATATCAAATTGAGTCAGTGGTATGCCTACCTGAATCATATTCTGTTGTTTTCATTGTCTCAGGTGGTTCGGTTCCATATTCTATTGATGGAAATGTAATCACTGGAGATACATTTACTACGCAGTTGATACCGATAGGGGAAGGTTACAGTTTTGAGTTGTCAGATTCTGGATTATGTGATGATGTACTTATTGCAGGAGAGTCTGATTGCAACTGTGAAAGTGACGCGGGTACAAATGAAATTGATCTTATTTCAGTGTGTAGTCTGTCAGATATTCAATTAGGATTTTTGTCTAATTTTGATTTTGTATTAGATACAGATGATGTAATTAATTGGGTGATTCATACGAGTGATAATTCTGAATTGGGAGATGTGATAGGTGTTATTGATTACGATCAAGTTGAATCAATTTCTTTTGATGATTTTAATTTTGAATACGGAGAGATTTACTATGTTTCTACAGTGGTAGGGGATGAAGGAGCTATTTTGAATCCATTGATTGATCCATGTCTCTCTGTTTCTGTAGGCGCTCCTTTTGTATTCGAAAAGCCCATAGAATTAAGTTCTGGAGAAGATCAAATCTTTTGTGGTTCAATAACAACCCTCATTGGTACTTCTATGGACACCAATACGATATGGAAGATAGATGATATTTCAGCTGGTCCAATATCTTGGGATCCAGATCAATATAACGCACCACTAAATATATTCTTTCCAGGGACATATTCATTTTTATTAACGTCACTAGATACAGAGTGTTATTTGACAGATACAGTGTATGTCACATCTCTATTAGCTCCCGCGACAGCTGAAGTTGACAGTCTCATTACTATTTGTAATAATTCTAGTTTCGACTCTAGTATTGACTTGAATGATCAAATATTGAGTGGGTTTGTTGGAGGAAGGTGGAGTATGGAAGGTGGTGAAATAGATCCTATTTTAGATTTTGATGGATTTGAAGCGGGGGAATTAGTAGTAACGTATAGTTCATCTTCACCTGAATGTGGTACATTATTATATGATGTAACAATTACAATTATTGATTGCCAGTGCCCTAGTTTGGATGTTAACACCGTTGATGTTTCTTGTTTTGGAACAGGGGATGGAAGTATAAATATTACTCTAGAAGAAGGGCAAAACCCTAGTGATTATATCATTAGATTAAATAATGAAACATACGATGATTTGACGATATCTGATCTAACAGCTGGATCATATGATTTGATTATATATGGAATAGAAGATTGCGTTGACGAATATCAACTTATTATAGATCAGCCAATGCCTGTTTCAATATCTCTAGGTGAAGATATGAATGTAGAGATTGATGATTCAGTGACGATAGTCGCCATTACAGCGGTAGCATTATCAGATATAGGGTTTATTCAATGGGAGGACCTTATAGGTGTGTTAGATGAATCCGATCTTGAGCTGTCCAAAAGTTTCACCAGTAGTGACAATATATCTATTCAAATAGAAGACGAAGCGGGTTGTGTAGCATTCGACGAAATTCGCATTCGGATTTCTAGAGATGAATTTATTTTTCCCAATACAATAAATCCCAATAGCCCAACAGGCAATAATATATTTTCACTAAAAGACACGCGAGGAATAGAAGCGGTTAAAATATTTACTGTTTTTGATAGGTGGGGTAATATTATGTATAATGCTGAAAATGTGGATCCTAATTTGGCTACATGGGATGGCACCTATAATGGGCAAAATGTAATGAATGGAGTTTATGTTTTTCAAATGATAGTATTATTTGATGGAGAGGAAATTGCATTATTTGGAGATATTACTGTACTGAGGTAATATGTAATGCACTTCATGCTTTATTATGATCTTTCATGTTCTCTTTTCGAGACTGAGCTTCCTGTGTTCGGTCTTTTCTTTATTGTATTAATCAATTGTCGGACATTCCTTTCGATCTTATGGTGTATATACTTTTATACTATCTATGTCGAGAATAGATAGCAATAGATCCTTACCAAAACAAGGCGTTTTTCTACCAAAAATCGAAAGATTCACTTTTTCAAGTCCTTAATTTTCACCTTTGAATTATAATTAAAAAAATACAAATCTGGCTTTCAACAACTAATCAGTCCTCCTGGGCTGAACGATCATAGCCATGCCTTTTTGGTAGAGATTTTATTGAAATTAAACTTACAATTGATGAAATTTAATAACGCCCTTATTAAAGCAGGATTGGTATGTCTTTATGTGTCATTTAACTGTGTGATTTTTGCTCAATCTTATGAGAAAACAAATGAAAATATTCGAAAATTAAATAGAAAGGTGATGCCTGTATTGTCACCTCTACCAGAGATTACTGGAGAAAGTTCTTATATCACAGACGATATTAGTGGAGAGATCATAGGGGAGTACTTAGGAGATATAGACGGGTATCCAATGCGCATTTATCCTTTGTCTGAGGATTTAGGAATTTCCAATAATACGAAACCTTTAAATGAAGGAGAAGAATTGGGCTACAACCTGGAAGGATCGAATATGACATTTATCCTAAATGATGTTGGAACTCCTCGAGGTGATCATTTATTATTTAAGGCAGTAAATGGGGAATCTAGAATATCACCTAGTAACAAATCAATAAAGTTTCATGCTACCCATATGGCGAGTATAATGTGTGCCAATGATAGTCTAGGATCAACATACAAAGGAATGGCGTCCAAGGCTAAAATTGAACTAATAGAAAATTATGGACAGGAGCAGTATGCTGAAAGTTTGGTGTCTAATCATTCTGTTATTAGAGCGGGTGGAACCTACCATTACTTTTTTGATGGGAATACATTTAATCACCCATATCATACAGAAGTTACCGCTTCAGGAAATGATGGTCCATTTGCATATACTTTGAAGAATAATTCAAAAAATGAAATTACGGTAGGAAATGTCGAGGATATAGTGGCATATAATTCTCCAAAAGATGTTAAAATAGTCAACACAAGTAGTGCAGGTCCAACAATAGATGGTAGGATTAAACCAGATCTAGTAGCAAACGGTAAAAGTGTATTAGCAGCTGCTCACTCTAGTCCATCTGCAGTTGCAAATGGGGCAGGGACATCGCAGGCTTGCGCCGGTACTTCGGGGTCGCTTATTCTTGTACAAGAATACTACCATAATCAATATGATACTTACATGAAGTCCGCCACTCTTAAGGCTCTCTCTGTGCATACAGCTAGAGAATCAGGTTCTTCTCCGGGACCAGATTACTATTTTGGTTACGGGGTATTGAATACATTAGAGATGGTTAAAGTTATTGAAGCGGATAGCTTACAGACACAAATACATGAATTAGATCTTGCCAATGATGAAGTATATACGATGGATATATTTCCAAACTATAATGAACCTTTGATCGTTACATTGGCCTGGACTGACCCGAGTAGCGGTCAAATCATTGCTCCATTTAGTGGTAATGCAATAGATACTTCTTTGAGAGCGCTGGTAAATGATCTTGATATAAAAATTATTGTTGAAGATAAAACATACCTGCCCTACACACTCGACAGAATGAATCCTTGTGAACCAGCAATAAACAGCGACAATGCATTTGACAACTTAGAAATGATTGAAATTCCTCGGCCAATTAATAGCGATCTTGGATATACGATAGAAATATCTCATAAGGGAAATCTAGTTAACGATCATCAATACTTTTCATTAGTTCTATCAGGGACCGCATCTGCACAAGAAAATACGATTAAGCAAGCTATTAAAATAGAGCAAAATGATGAAATCAACTGGGTAGTCGATAAGGAGCTACAGGCTGATATTATAATCAGTGGTAAATTAAATATACAGGGTAATCTTGCAGCTATTGGTGAGGATAAAACTATTTCTGTACTCGAAAATGGAGAGTTAACACTGAGTAGTTCTGAACTATCTAATGTTGATGTTTATCTTTTTCCGAATTCAAAACTCATTTTGAATGGAATCTCTTTTTTGAATGATGCTAATTTTTATTTGTTGGATAGCGTAGAGGTAGAAAATTTTGACTCTGGAGGCTTGTATGTAATGTCGGATTCAACTTTTGTCTATGATTATATGGATAATATTAATCTGACAGGGCTTGTTGTCCCAGACAGTAATCTAGTCGAATCTAATTTTCCAGGGATCTTGCCCGAAATGATCTGTATTTTTGATGATCAATTAATTGATACGACATATAATCTAATGGCAAATAAAGTTCTTTTGGGATTTCCATCAGAGAACTACAGTCAAGGACTGGCTATAAATGCAGATGTTGTGATAAATACTGCATATCCTCTAGTGGCTTGCCAAAACCTTAAAATAAAGAAGAATAAAAGTTTCAGAGGTAATGTTATCAGTATAGTGAATCCCAATCCTATTATAGTTCCAGGAGTTGAGTTGTTGCCAATTGTGCACAAGTATTATAATGGCATTAAATATTTGAGTAATCCATGCCAATACGTTCCAATAAACGTATATGATTGATTGTTATACCAATTGTGTTTCAATTTGCCGCATAAATATATTGGTAAATGCCGATACATATTGAATGTTGCAGACGAATGTATGCGGCAAATTCAATAGTAATCGGTATTATAATAAATTGAATCAAAAAAGAAATAGCCACACGCTCGATAGGAATGTGGCTATTGTGTTATATAATCAATACTAAAAAGTTCGAACTTTAAAATCCGTGAATTTTCAATTTCACATATTCATCAAAAGTTAAGTCTTTATATCCTTTCTCTTTCATTTTTTTGATGAATCGAGGAGAGACATTATGAATTCCAGCTGCGATCATATCATCCGCGCTGAGATTGAATCCAAGGTCTTTTAAGCCTGTTATGTCATCCAAATCAATATTGTGTATTTTGAAAGCAACAATATCTTCAAAAGAAATATTTGAAAAGCCTGCATCTTTTATTCCTTTAATAAACCTTGGGCTTACATTATGTATTGAGGCAGTTGTCAAGTCATCAAAAGATAAGTCATCATATCCCATACTCTGAAACTCAGAAATCATATCTGGATCAATATCATGGATAGCAGCTGTGATCATATTATCGAATGTTAATCCTTTCATTCCAGCGTTGCTAAATGTCTCAATATATTTAAGGTCTACATTATGAATGCCTGCACTGACTAATTGATCAAAGGTTAAGTCAAAGCCATAAGAGCTGGCCTGTTTTAGGTAGTCTACATCGATATTGTGGATAGATGCTGATATCAAATCATCGAAATCGAGTTCGTCAAAACCAGCATTTTCAAAGCCTTTGATAAAATCAATGTCCACATTGTGGATAGAAGCTGCGATTAGATCATCAAAATCAATATTCTCAAAACCAGCGCTCTCAAAGGCTTTAATATAATCAGGATCTACGTTGTGAATAGATGCTGCAATCATCTGATCAAAATTTAAATCTTTGAATCCTGCATTTCTAAATTTTGCAATATATTTAGGGTCAAGATCATGAATACTTGCGGCAATCAAATTATCAAATGATAGGTCGTTATATCCAGCATTTTTCAATTCTTTTATATAGTCTATATCTACATTGTGTATAGATGCAGCGATCAGATTATCAAATGATAAATCAGTGTATCCTAACTCTTTGAATTTTGAAATGTACGAGGGGTCTACATCATGAATTGCTGCGGATACAATCTGATCTACTGTTAGATCTTCATATAACTCCTTGCCAAACGACTTGATATATTCCATATCTACATCATGGATTTTCATGGTTACTAACTCTTCGGCAGATGGCTTCTTGTAATTTACTTTTTGAAATTCACCATTGATATCTTTAATGTAGTTCTTATCAACTCCGTGTATTGCCATTGCGATCAATTCTTCATCGTCAAGATTCGTATAGCCTTCATTCTTCAAGAATTGGAAGTAGTCTTTGTTAATATCTGATAGGAAGAAATGGATAAGCTTTTTCTCTTTTACATCGTATCCTTGATCTTTAATATATCTTACGTATGATGCATCTGGTTCGAAACTATACCTACCGTTTCCATCATTTCCTTCGAATTCGCCTTTGAGCACCATCGTGCCAGCTTCTCTAACTAGAGTGAATTCGCCTTCAGTACCAGGTTTGATTTGTGGAGAGAATTCTGATGTTTTCATACATTCCGTACTAGACCAAAAGTAGTTTTTGCCAATGCCTCCTTTCTTGATAAAGAAGCAGACTTGATTGCCATTGATTTCAGCTTCCCATATTCCTTTTGTTTCAATGTCGTCTTCAGCGTTTTTTACGATTGTGCGTCCAGAGGGGTTTGTTAAGGTAAATGACTTCTGGCTATTTGCTACGATTGATGTTTCTCCATCTTTATGATTTACTGAAAGTGTCGCATCTGGTGATATTCCATAGTCTGATAGGTTTTGCATTTGGATATCAGAGTTCTCGATGGCATCCATTGGATTAATCATCACATCGATATGCTTATTGCTTATGGTTGATTTTTCTGAATTTTGTGTTCGGTTTGATTGCTCTAGGTTCAATGTAGTTATGACAGGATCAATTATAGTTAATGGGGTATTTATAACTTCCAATGCAGGCGTATTTTGTGCCACAGAGAATGTAGGATTCATCATCGATACGGTAAGACCGAGTATTGGAAGTATGAATAGGTATTTCCAAGTACTTTGAGCTGAAGATTTTTTTGCATTCATCATTTGTATACGTTTTTTTAAGAATGATTGATTGTAGTTAGTCGACAGCGCAAGTGGTAATTCTGGGACTGAAACTTTCAATAAATTCATTTGGTATACTTCTGCATTTGCACCTGAGGCTAGCATTTCTTGATCTGTTTGGTATTCTAGATTGTGTTCTACGGCTTTTCGGTAGTACCACGCAAAAGGATTAAACCATTGAAAAATCAAAGCAAATTCTGCGAGAAATATATCTGCAGAGTGCCATTTGGTGATGTGTATTTTCTCATGAGCTAAAATCTGCTCATAGGTATCGTAATCGTACTTTGTAGGGTTGATATAGATCATATTAAGAAACGAGAAAGGAGCTTTGTCTCCTGACATTTCTACAATTGTCATTCTGCCATCTTTCAGGGTAGGGTACTTGATTCTGTAATACATCAAGATCCCAAATTGCACTAAAAAATTGATCAAAAATATACCGAGTCCTATGAAATATATCCATTTTAAAGCGGTCGTCCATTTTGAAGACGAAGCTGGTTTCTTAATAATGGGAGCTGTTGAGATTTCGTCTATTTGAGAAACTTCATTGTGTATATCGGCAATGGTTATTTTTCCTTTTTCTGGCAGTGTCACCGATTCAATATTATTGTTTTTATCTCTTACGGTTATTGATCCTCCGTCGTCTGTGGTGATGTCTTCTAGAGAAGATTTTTGTTGTGTTTTTATTATTTTAGTCGTTTCTGACTTGGGCAATGAAACAAGGCTGCTTACCTCATTTTTTAGTGACCAATCAACAGGTATATGTATACTTGGTAGGACAAATGACAAGACCAAATACGAAAAGAGAATCACTCTATTCAATGCATAAAATGTTTCCTTTTTTAGTAGGACTTGATATAGGATGAATCCTAAGCCAAGAAGTAGCGAAACGTGTAGTATATAGCTGATCATTTCTCTTCTTTTTTTATCAAGTTGAGAATGTCCTCTAATTCATTTTGACTAATCTTTTCTTCTTGAGCAAAGTGCGCTACCATTTTACTGTAAGAGTTATCAAAGTACTTTTTAAGGACATCAGTGATTGCATCTTTTTGATAGTTCTCTTTCTTCAGAAGAGGGAAGTATTGATGAGTATTACCAAATGGCTTATGGTCAATATATCCTTTATCACTTAATATTCTTACAATAGTAGATACGGTATTATAGTGAGGTTTAGGTTCAGGCATTTCTTCTATAATTTCTTTGATGAATCCTTTTTCAAGTTTCCATAAGATCTGCATGATTTCTTCTTCTCGTTTAGCTAATTTTTGCATGATTCTACTTTAGTAAGAATGTATTATAAAGATTCTGAAAGTTTCAATTAGTTGCATACCACTGCGCTATTGATAAGACAAAGCTATAACTAATGTTTTAGTTTTACAACTATTTAGTTAGTTATTCTACTAATTTATTAGTTTGTAATTTAGTTTGGACATAAATAGAAAGACCTAAAATGCATTATAATAGCATTTTAGGTCTTAATATTTTTTACTTGCCTCTTAAGTGAAAAGAAGAATTAACACAATGGATTTCTGTTTAAAAATCAGTTATTCTTCAATTATTTTTAATGTCAGCTTCACCTTATCTACGTCATAGTTATTCTCACAATCGGGGAGTGAGCCTGTTTCATTATAGGTGAAAGAGAATGCTTTAATTTTAGCGTGAGGCATTATTTTTGGTTCAAAGTCATAGCTACTAGAGCCAAATTGGAATAATTCTTTTTCTCCATTTGTATCTATAGTTTCTACCATTACTCTCAATTCTCCTTCCCATACACAAGCGGCTAGACAAGGGCAAAATTCATCTGTTATCGTTTTTACAATAAATCCGCTTCCATCAGGAAAACAAACTTCATCATCTAATGTCATGGAGAAGGTTGTGTTATATACTATTTGGATGCATTCTATTTTTTCAATATCATCATCTGCCTTATTACAGGAAATAATAAAAAAGCTTGCGAATATTAGGGTTAAGTATTTCATAGTTGTTTCATTTTGATTTCTACTATAAGGATACTTCAAAAACGAAATACGTTGCAGGAATGTATATTTAACATCTAATTATATATTTTGTATTGTGAAAAGGATGCTATTAATGATTTTATAGTTTTATAATATACTTCGTAAGTATCTGAGTTCCTATTTGCAATTTCAGATGATAGATTCCTGCATTCAGGTGTTGCATATTTATAATTTTGCTATCGCTGACAGATCCTGTGCTTACATGTCGACCATCGTTTTCAATGAGAGAAAAGGTTGCTGTCTTGTCTTTATCAAGGAGTTCTATTTGGATATGGTCATTTGTGGGATTAGGATAGATGTTGACCTTCATTAGTTCCCTATCAATAACCGATGTAGAAAAATCTTTAATTATGACCACCTTATTTCTTCGTAAGCTTAAATCTGGAAATGTTTCATTCTGCATGAAACACTGAAATGTAGCGTCATTACTAAATTCGTCAATTGAGACATTGACCATTGATTCTGTTAGTCCTTGTACAGTTGGGCCAACCCAAGAATAGGTAGTGTTCGGGTGATTATCTCCTGCAAGAATTGTGACTGTTGTTGGTTCAGTAATAATGATAGTGTCGACTGTAAGTGCATATTTCATATTATTATATCTAACATTTATTATAGAGTCCAACTCGATGTATTTCTGTACGGGCTCTAGAGATTCATAATTGAGCTTATTGTATTGGATCTCAAATGTGCCAAAACTCACATCGTCAGGAAATGGAGTGAGTGAGGTAAAGTTGTTATTTTGTATGTCTATTGAAGCGGCACTATGTACAAGGTGGGCGGGGAAATTTCCAGAAAACTTATTTCCTCTAATACTCAAATACATCTTCTTATCTGAATTAGGTCCTATGAAAAGAGCTGCAACATCACCACCAATATTGTTTCCATCGATTACTATTTTTTCATGGACTAGATTGTCTCTAAGGTCAAATCCAGCAGGTATTCCCCCTTCGAAATTACAGTTTTTACAGGAGAAACTATTTAGGTTCATCTTCGTGTCTAGCCACATGGGCAGTGGTCCGGGGTCCCAGTCATTATCGCTAAAGTTCATTTTTGACAGTATGGTCCATGTCTCAAAAATATCCAATGTCCCTGTGAGTTCGTTGTCGGCTATGTTTACGTTACTGAGAATAACATTGGCCCAAGAGTCAGGAATGTGACCAGAAAAATTATTTCGCTCAGCATAAAAAAGTAGCATCCCGTCTGGAATGTCTGGTAAAGAGCCTTCAAATTTATTATTTGATAGGACCAAATATTGTAAGTTCTCAAATTGAGTAAAGATATTAGGAACTTCACCAATCATCCCAATACCCGATAAAACGAACCTGGAGAGCTTATTTAGTTGAATCAATTCCTCAGGTATTGTGCCACTAATAGCCCCCTTGTTTATCTCAAAAGTATTAAGTTGGTCTAGGTCAATAATCTGCATCGGGAACGTTCCTGCTACATTTTGATTAATTAATGCTATTTCACTTACTCTATCATTATCTATAGTTACACCAGTCCAAAGTTCTAGTGGTTGATCGGTTAGCCAATTGTCTGGATTATTCCAGTTAGGGCCATCAAGCTGATTATATATATCAACTAGTATGAGGGAGTCCGCATGTCTGTTTTGGGATGTCGCGACGAATGGTATTGTTATGAGTAAAACAAAAAAGATTAGAGCTTTCATATTTATCTGTATTTATGATTGTAAATCAATCGAAATTTATTTTGCTGAAATACACCCACATGGGTGAAAATGCAGAGCAAACACTTTGTCAATACGGTGGTTTTTTCTGTAACTATAATGAATTGGTGTCTTGATTAGTAGGGAAAATATTGATATATCCCACCAGATGATGATTCTATACATCATTATAAAGTCTAATTTATAAAATCAAGAAAATAAATAACCGGGACAAAGTCTATTTTAATAAATATATAAATGGCACATAAACAATATAGTATACTGATTACTTAAGCGGTTAATAGCAAGTAAGTTCCCCTTCATTTTTTACGCATGACCTTTTAATCACATGTTTGGCATACCATTTGCATTTAGAGTAGTATGAGTTTTGGTTATTAAATTGAGTAATGCCCGTGATTTTCGTCTTTCACGGGCTATTTTTTTGTCCTATTCTAAGCCTTCCAATTATCGATTTTATAAAACTAGTTTAAACCGAAATCGAGTTTTTTCTATACCCCCACTTTTTGATCAGATATATTTTACCTCTTATATTCATCTTGACATATGGAATTGATAATGCAATTCTAGACTTTATATATTCCTATATTAAGGTTTCAATTGATTGTGTAGGTTTCTCAATATCACTACAATCAATCAAATACGCACAATAACCAAAACTTACAATTATGAAATTACCAATTACAATAGCCTTCTTATTTTCAATCTCGTTTTTATCTGCACAATTATGTGGATCATTCACAACTACTGATCGACTGGTTCAGGACAACTTGCAATTTGATATTCTGAATGGTCCAGAAGCATTTAATAATCTAAAATATAAAGTAGGTATAGGTCCTGATGGTGATCTTGATTCTAGGGAATATGCCTCGGTAATTCAGTCTATGAGTACTTGGGCTGGAGGTATCGATCCTAATGGAAGTTTGAAAATGGCATTAGGAGTAGACGGTTTACAAGATTGGTCTCCTGGGCCCTTGGACGAAGAAGGACAGACCAATCCTGATATCTGCCAAAACTGGGATAGAGTGTTCACCGTTACAAAGGAAGAAATAATAAAATCTATAGAGATATTTCAAAGTGGAGGGTCATGTTCTGAGATTCCAGAGGCTGTATTAAATTGGCCAGGTAGAAATAATCCTAATTTGCCATTTTCGACTGATGTTGTATCTGCGGATTTCTGGGATGAAAACTTGGATGGCGTATACGATCCTTGTACAGGAGATTTTCCTTTTATTTTGACTAATGGTTCATCGGGACCTTATGGGATTGAAGAGAGTTATAATTACATGCCTTCTCAGATTTCATTTTATGTGATGAATGATAATGGTAATATTCATGCAGTAGCAAATAGCACAGCGATACAGATGCAAATTAGCACTCACGTTTTTTCTTTTAAAAATCCGCAATTAGAAGATGTAATTTTCATTAAAAGAAGAGTAGATAATAAGGCGACAGATGATATACGTTTCTTCAATTTTGGAAGTAGTTTTGATTTTGATCTTGGATGTCCAGAAAATGATTATTTGGGTACGGATGTAGATAGAGAGATGCTTTATGTATATAATTCTACGGAAGAGAATGAGTGTGGTTCTGATAGTGCACCTTTAGATGGTGCTCAGTTTGGGGTTAGCTTTTTAAAAGGATTTACTGCACCATTTGTATTCGCAAATATAGATGGCGTAGATACATTGGTGCCTCCTCCTGTTGGAAGCGGTAGCTCTGATACGCTTATTAATATTGGGTTGGGAACTTCAAGTATACCAGTAAATTGTGAAGATTCATCCAATTCTAATGTTTGTGATCCTGTGCTTGATACTGAATTCTATCATTTATTAACAGGATCAAATACGGATGGCACTCCAATCTTAGATAATAATGGTAATCCGACCAGGAAAATGTTTACAGGTAGTCCCAATGATCCTAATGGATGGTCAATGTGTAATGAAGATGTAATTTCACAATCAAAAGCATTGATCACTACAGGACCAGGATTACTCCAGCCGGGAGCCAAGAATGAAGTTATGTTGGCTATGTTTCATGCAAAAGGTAATGATACGGGATGTGAAGGGATAACAACTGTACAATTAAAACATGATCTGGTAGCTGACTTCTTTTATAGTGGGTTTTTCCATAATGTAGGCCCGCCTCCGCCTAGAATTGCAATGTCTAATCATCCAGATGGAATTTTGCTATCGATATTAGATGTACCAATTGACTATTCTGAACCAGTTTTTCCTTCCGATGATGGCTCTACTGAGAAATACAACTTCGAAGGCATCAAAATCTACCAAGTAAGAAGCGAGAACTTTGACCTTACAGAACTAGATAATATTAATTTTAGTAGACTAGTATATCAAGGAGATATTGAGAATGGAGTAAATGAGCTCTATAATTGGTTTCTTGCACCAAATCCAGATCCAAATCAATCACTAATTTGGATTCCTGAAAGGCAGGTAGATGGTGCGGATATTGGTATAGAAGCTGAGTTTTTATTTGATAGAGATGAATTTACTGGTCTGCCTCCAGTATCAGGAACCGAATATTATTTTGTAGCAGTTTCTTATGGCTACAATAATTATAAGCCGTTCGATTGGATTGGATTTCCAGATGAGACTGAACTCGGTCAACAGTATACTTACTTAGAGGGCAGCTGCGGAATCAAAGTTGTAAATTCCCAAATCGCATTATCCAGCACTGAGATACAAGCAGACCCAAATTACACTTTCGAATCATTCGGTCAAGAGTGGCGAATCAATAATATTAAATCTGATCTTCAGATTAGTCTAATATCATCAAGTGGTCAGCTGATTGATAGTAGAGGAGTCAAAAAAGGCGGTCAATATAATACTGAGATAGTTTCAGATTTGCCAAGGGGAGTATATTTCATCAGGGTATTAGATGAGAGGTATCAATCGATTAATGTGCATAAGGTATACGTAGTTATGTAAGCCACCAGATATAAACGTATTTATATATTTCTTCTTATTTATCTAAATAGACTAGTAATTACAAGTCATCGCGTGTCAGGTCTTCCGATAGTGATCGGAAAGAATTGGTAGGCTATTGTATATGAATTTCGATAATAAAAACCAATGATATTGGAGAAACATTTTCTAATCAATTAAATATTCACGCTTATGAAAAGTACGATTACACACATTATATATTTCTTGATTTTTACAACTTCATTAAGTGCTCAAGATTGCGGACCGATTACCTTCCAGTCGAAGTTTATTCACGATAACATTGAATATAATATAATGAATGGAGATGAAGCTCTCAACGGACTAAAATACAAGGTGGGAATTGGACAAGATGGGGATATAGATACACGAGATAACGCATCAATTATTTACGCATCAAATGTTTGGGTAGCTGGGCAAGATTCTAGCGGAGCGATAGATGTTTCGGTGGGAACTTATAATAGTCAAGACTGGGTTGCAGGACCTCTCTCTGATGATTATGAGGATGAAGGATATAATGGTCAGACTGATCTCCAAGCATGTCTCGATTGGGATCGTGTATACACAGTGACAAAAGAAGACATTATGAAAGCAAGGCAAGTTTACTTAGATGGAGGTCCTTGTGAAGATATACCGGAGTCTGTACTCAATTGGCCTGGTAGGAGTAATCCAAATCTTTCGTTTTTTAATTCAGAAAGTAGTCCAGATTATTGGGATACGGATGCCGATGGGCAGTATAATCCATGCAATGGTGATTTACCCGCTATGTATTATAGATTTGGACCACAAAATTTAGAAGAGTATTTTTTGGCTTTGCCTACGCAGTTTGCATATTATGTTATGAATGATAATGGTAAAGCGAGTATACTTTCTGATGGAACGACTACTCAGAGCCAAGTTAATGTATATGTTTTTTCGTATAAAACGCAGGAATTGAAAGATGCTATTTTTGTTAAGTATGAGGTGTTAAATTATTCACCAACTGACAAAAAAGATTTTCGTTTTGGAAATTGGTTTGATTTCGATTTAGGTTGTACAGATAATGACTATATAGGCACTGACTTAGAAAGAGACATGCTGTATGTATATAATTCTACAGCGGAGGAAGATTGCAGTTTTGGCGAGTCCTCTTTGGGCGGTTCTCAATTTGGGATAAGTGTTTTAGACGGTATGAGAGAGCCATATTTGTATGATACGATAGATGGTGTTTTTACACTCGTTCCGGTTTCGCCCTTTAGTTCTTTATATGGGGCCGACACATTAATTAGAACAGGTGTACAGTCATCGATTATTCCGACGGACTGTTTTAATCCCGTGTCCTCTAATACTTGTGATCCGCAAGATGCAGAAGAGTACTATAATTTGATGCTAGGGCTGAATACGGATGGTGCTCCAATATATGATAATAATGGTAATGAATCAGTGAACATGTTTTTAGGAGAGCCTTCTGATTCAGAAGGTTGGTCGATGTGCAATGGTGGAGAAGTGCCCACAACTACAGCTGTATTATCAGTAGGTACAGGCACACATTTCTGGGGGCAAAAAACAGAAATAATCAATGCCATGTTTCATTCTACTGATGAAAACGTAGGATGCCAAAATATCGCAGCACTTCAGTACAAACAGATGTTGGCTCAAAAATTAGTGAACAATAAGTTCTTCCACTTATTAGGGCCCTTACCACCGACTATTAGTATGACTGAAGTAAGTACAGGTATTGAACTGTCATTATCTGATATACCTTATGGCTATACAGAAGTTAGACCTATCGCAGGAGAAGTATCCACTGAGGTCTATGAATTTGAAGGTGTAAAAATCTACCAGGTAAAGAGTGCTAATTTTGACATGATGGAGTTAGGTAACCCAGAGCTTAGTCAACTATTCTATCAAGGGGACATACAGAATGGGGTTGACAATATTGTGAATCATGAAGTGAAATTTACAAATGGAGTTAAGTCCTTTGTACCTAATTCATCAGTCGAAGGTGGTAATAATGGAATAGTAGAAGAACTTATATTTTCTCAGGATTTATTTACGAATCTGCCTATAGAAATGAATAAGGAATATTATTTCGTAGCGGTATCATATGCATATAATAATGATGAGCAATTTGATGTGGTTACAGGATTTGGTCAGCAATATCCATATTTAGAAAGTACGTGTGGAGTGAAAGTTGTCAGTTCTACTATGCTATTATCTAGCACTGAAGAGGTGATAGCTGACTTGGGATATAGATTTCAAACGTTTGGTGGTGATTGGATGATTGACAATGTAGCAGATAATCTAAAGGTGAGTTTGATATCTACGAATGGTCAAAATGTTGGCACTTGGTCTTTAGCTAAAGGGAATGGATTGGGTTCCGATTTAGTAGGTGACTTGCCAAATGGAATTTACTTTCTCAGGGTCGTGAGCAAAAATGGAATGGATGTAAATTCCCATAAAATATTGCATTTAGAATAGGACGATTTTTAGATTGTAGGATTATTAAGAGGAACAGAATGCCTCTTTTAGTAAATGATGAATACCAACCAGCTTCGAAAGCATAAATAAATTTTAAGGATAAAATCAGACTACTACTTGTATTATTTTCGTTCTTGTGTTTTAATAAAAATATGGGATGAAGATAGTACAGGTAGTTTTAGTTTTTATAGGCATATTTATATTCGTATCGTGCAATTCTGATACGAATTCAAAAACCGTAAAACCTCCTAAGGAAGTCAATACAAAAAAGAAATCGGCTTCGAAAGAATCTAAAGCTCAAACTAAAAAGAAACGAGAGGTAGAACCAAAGGTTGAAATTGAAAACGCAAGTTTATCTGCAACCATCACTCTTGGGAATATAGATTACAATCTGATTAGTGCCAGGCTATTTCAAAAGATAAATAAGGAACGAAAAAGATTAAGTCTTCCCTTATTCAAGAATAATAA
>CALKXE010000092.1 GCA_938003955.1 uncultured Saprospiraceae bacterium
TGGAGGAAAAGCTGGTAGCTTCTTAAGGAAATTCAGAGCCATATATTTAGGTGTTATTTTTAATGTGATAACTATGTCTGCCGTAACATTGGCGGCTATTAAGATTGGCGGTATCATGTTAGGATTAGAGCCATGGGAAACCGTGATTAGTGCTGGTTTAATTACTGTAATTTTTAGTGCACTTGGTGGTTTCAAAGGAGTTGTTTACACAGACTTTGTTCTCTTTTTTGTAGCTATGGGAGGAGCCATAGCTGCCGCATATTATCTAGTAAACATCCCAGAAGTAGGTGGTTTACAGGCAATGCTCGTCGATGAAAATGTCGCAGATAAACTTAACATACTACCTGATTTTACGGATAAACACGCTTTAATAACGCTGTTGATTATTCCTTTAACAGTGCAATGGTGGAGTACTTGGTATCCGGGATCTGAGCCCGGCGGTGGTGGATATATCGCACAGCGAATGCTAGCCGCAAAAGATCAGAACCATGCAATTGGTGCGACATTCTTTTTTAATATTATGCACTACGCTCTAAGACCATGGCCATGGATTATTGTCGCGTTAGCTTCTTTAGTTGTATATCCAGATCTAGCAAGTATCCAAGAAGCCTTTCCTAATATTGCAGAAGACAAACTAGGACATGATTTAGCATATTCAGCGATGCTGACTAAATTGCCTAGCGGTTTATTGGGTTTAGTTTTAGCCTCATTAATTGCTGCTTACATGAGTACTATATCAACTCAATTAAATTGGGGATCTTCTTATATCGTCTTCGATTTCTATAAACAACAAATCAATCCAGAAGCTACGGAAAAACAATTAGTTGCCGTAGGAAGATTTTCTACTGTTGTACTGATGGTTATCAGTGCAATCGTTGCCTTGTTGATGCAAGACGCGATGCAAATATTTAATCTGCTATTGGTTTTTGGAGCTGGAACAGGACTCATTTTTATTCTTCGTTGGTTTTGGTGGCGTATAAATGCTTGGACGGAGATAGTAGCTATGTTTGCTTCAGGTATTATCACTTTATTAATATCGATCCCTTCATTTAAAGCTTATTTATTTGATCCTACAATTGGAGTGCTACCTTATTGGAGTGAGTTGCCTTTTGTTGTTTTTCTTACGACTGTAATTTGGGTAACCTCTATGTATTTAACTAAACCTGAAAGCAAAGAAGTCTTGCGCAATTTCTATAAAATAACACAACCTGGTGGACCGGGATGGTCTAAAGTTATAAATGAAGCAAAGGCGGTTGGTGTTGAATTAGTGGATGATAACGAAGGCTGGAGCGTTCCAGCTGGAATCATTGCTATGCTCTTAGGTTGTGTATTGATCTATAGTATCATGTTTGCAACAGGTTACTATATCTATGGTGACTATAACTATGCACTACCATTGACGGGCACTGCAATCATTTCAGGTTTTTTCTTAATAAAAACTTGGAGAAGGATAAGTGATAGTATATTGTAAAAATCGATTTTCAGTTTAATAATTTTACTACAGTTTTGTTTTCTCAATTTGTGTAATTCTATTTAAAAATGATTTTTTTTATTTTGATTTATCACTCTTATTTTTACTTTAGGCGCCAGCCAATTGTTTGTGTCGGTTCTAAATTTCCCATCTAGTTGGAGTATTTTTTTATAAATGTGCTCAGTGGAAAGGTCTTCATTGTGCCTAATTTTTACTAGAAAGTAAATAATGTCACTTTCCGGGTTTATCATTTTTCGCAATTTGAAAAAATCGGATTGAAAAAGTTCATCAGATTGAAATGGAAGAGTATATATCATAATCTCTCGATTTAATAAGAGAGTCCATATTGACAAATTGGTCACATAAAATATCCCATTATCTGACTAAATATTATACACATAGCTGTTTCGCTACCTTCGTTCTAGCTCTCATTAGCTTCATCTTAATGGCTGAACTGCCTAGATTATTTTCTACCATTAATTGTTTTATAGATTTACCATCACTGTATTTTGAGAATAATAGACTTTTCTCATCCTCTGATAATGCCGAGAGAATTTCATCCATTCTGTCTAATAAGTCTTCCTTTTCAATTGCGTCATTGACACTGTAGTCTTGGCTAATTATATCATCCTCATAGTTTTCATATGCAAGCTTTGCAACTTTTCTATAATTTTTCATGCACATATTTTTAGCTATTCTAAACAACCAAAATCTAAAAGTGATAGGTACTTTAAGTGTGTGCAATTTCTGTGCAGCTTGAATAAAAGCTTCTTGTGTAATATCAAATGCATCATCAGTGTTATTCGTAATCTTGCATATGTAATCAAATAACTGGGTGTAAAACATCTCATATAACGCTCCAAATGCCTTATTGCAATTGGTCGCCTGATATTCTAAAACTAGTACTTCTTCTTTCTGTAATGCCCTTGGAGAGATCATTGACTCATTGTTGATTTATGACTTAATTATGTTGTTATAATAAGTCAAAGATCATCCAATAGTACAAGTCAAAATACGGCTTAAAAGCGTATTTAATATCTACGTAATTTACCTATATAAAAATGTAAAAACTCGTAGATAGGGTATTAATCTAGTAATAGAATCATATATATATTTAAGAACAAACTATAATATATTAAACAAGAATTAATCAACTATTCCATATTTCATTGCATATCTCACAAGCCCCGCAGTATTTTTAGCTTTTATCTTATCTAAAAGATTTCTGCGATGTGTGTCAACTGTACGAATACTTATAAATAATTGCTTTGCTATCTCAGGATTAGAGTATTCCTCTGCAATCAGCTTTAAAACTTCCATCTCTCTACTTGTAAGCTTGATTTGAGAACCTGATTGAGATGGTTTGGTACCTTGTGTAACATGCTTCATAAGTACATTGGTAACATGAGAACTATAGTAAGTATCTCCTTCATATACTTTTTTAATAGCCATTACCATCTCTTCTGACCCAGCATCTTTGAGAAGATATCCCTTCGCACCAACTTCTAATAGACTGACAATATAGTTATCTTCCTTATGCATCGATAGACCTAAGATCTTGATATTCGGATATTGCTCCAATATACTTTTAGTAAGTGTAATACCACTCTCATCACCCAATGTAATATCCATTAAGATCACGTCAGGTTCTACTTCTTTTAAATTCGCAATTGCTTCTGCAGTACCTTTTGCCCCCCAGGCTAGACTTAAGCCTTCATGTTCGAAAAGCATGGATTCCACCCCTTGTCTAAACATTTTATGATCGTCTATGATCGCTACTTTCATGGCAGTAAAATTTATGTCTATTAATGTATAATTGGCAAAGCTATATAAACAGTAACACCCGAACCAATCTGAGAATTGATGTCAATCTCTCCTTGTAATGATTCTACTCTTGTAATGATATTACTTATCCCTATGCCTTCGTTAAGCAAGGTGGTATCCATACCTATACCGTCATCTTGTACTAATATATTTATTTCATCATTGTCTTGGCGAAGGCTTATTTCAATACTTTTGCATTTGCTATACTTTAAAGCATTGTTTATTAACTCTTGCACCATTCTATATATGTTCAATTCATGTTCTTTAGAAAGCTGACCATCGATAATGTTAGATTGATAATGAACTTCTATATCACTTGATGCTAATATCCTTTTAGCAAAATTAGACAGTGCCGTAACTACACCAAAGTCAATCAAACTACTAGGCATTAGATCGTGCGATATTTGCCTGATTTCAGTGGCGATTTCACTAATCGAGATATTGATATCTTCTAAGCCTGATATTATTTCCTCTGAAGTAGCTTTTCTTATAATAGAATCGATCTGAAGTTTTAATGTGCTCATATTAGGTCCAACACCATCATGTATCTCTTTAGCCAACCTTCTTCTTTCCATTTCTTGGCCAAGCAATAAGGACTGTGTTGCATCATCTTTGGCCAGAACACTTTCTGTTATATCTGTTATCGTCAAAAGCATTCCACCAAGAAGCTTCTTTCCATCGATTAGCAAGTAACGTTCATTATAGAAAACGTTGGCTAGATGAAAGTTCTTTCTTGATTTACTTATACCAGATTCTATATTATCGTAAAGATCTGGAATATCAAAATGCATAAGTATCTCTGTATCAACAAGACTCTTATTTGATGTGGTGATTCCTAGATATTCTATCGCCTTATTATTGATCAATGTTATAAGACCGTCAATATTATATGAAATGATTCCAATATCCATATTGGACATAAGGGCATTAAGGAATTGAATAGCTTCGGGATTTGTCTTCATTAAATATTTTTATGCTTGGCTATATTATCTACAATTACTCTTCACACATTAATTAAATTCAAATATACAATCTAGATTTATGATACTTATAAAGTGACCGTTCCAATAGTATTTACTTCGCGTTGGATATATACAGTTCTATGCGGGTAAGGAATTTCGACTTTCTCAGTGGCATCTATTCGTTTCTTAATGGATTCAAGTAAATCACAGCCCATTTCAAATGCGCTAGGAGCATCATTAGCCCATGCCCAAGCTCTAAGACTTACAGAGCTTTCTAATATACCAACTACCCGTACTTCAACCTCAGGCAAGCCAGCTAATACCTCCTCAGGCGTCCGAGGATCAATATGTAGTGGGTGTGCAATCACTTCCTCACTCATTATACTCTTCGCTATATCAATATCACTACGATGACTAATGTTGAAATCTATCCATCTTACAATTCTATCATCTCCAAAATCGGCATTAACAATGATCTCATTACTTATTACTGAATTAGGAATGATAATCCTTCTATTTTCAAAGTTCCTGATGACTGTATGCCGTAGGGTTATGTCTTCAACTATACCCTGGTGCGACTGCAGTGCCAGTCTATCATTAATCCTGAATGGCTTAAATATCACAATGAAAATTCCACTTACTACATTACCTAATGCATGTTGAGCCGCAAAACCTACTGCAACAGCTAAAATACCTGCACCAGCCAGCAATGAACCAGCAAGAGCTCTCAAGCTAGGCATAACATATATAGCAATCGCAAAACCAATTAGATAAATACTAGCTAATATTATATGCTTCAAAAATCTGTGATTCGTAGGATCTGTGGTCATATCCATAGTAGATTTCCTGACAATCTTACTTAACCCCTTATTGGCTAACATTCCAACTACAAAAGTTGCAAAAACGATGGATACAAAAATCAATATATTTAACACTGTTGGGTTCATATTTAAATTCTATTTGAGAGTTTATTTTTCTTAAATTTCTCCGCTTCATTGATTATAAATTAATCAATGAAACAAGAGTTCTTGATAAGAGATACCTAACTCATAAAATGGTCACAAAAAATATTAAAAATTATCTTTCAATCCAATGTGACCAATCTACATTACGTGACTCTTTGAGGAAATAATTATTAATATATCCACAAAAGAGATACAACTTTTAAAATGCAAACTAAAATTGAAAACATTGCACCAGGTTCATTCATAGCCGAAGATCACTGGTACCCGAAGGCACTAAATGCTACTATTCATCCAATGGTAAGCTTCTTTCTAAATTTATCAAAAGAAAGAATAATTACTAGATATTGTCACCTTCATCCAATGGTGGATCGTGATAAATTAGATGAAATCTTGAGCTACCAATGTAAGCACTTCTTATGGGGAGGAGCCGATCTGATCAATTCGACTTCAGCTGGTGGAAAAAGGAATATGGTTGTACTAGAAAACAATTCTTGTCCGTCAGGTCAGAAGTCTATGCCTTTGTTAGATGACAATAAAGAAGATGGCAGTTATAGATTACTTATTGAGCGTACATTCAAACCATTGCTCAGACCTCGTAAAGGAGTACCTGCCATCAAAGGAAAATTAGCGTTACTATACGATAAGAACTATATGGAGACTTCAGGTTATGCCGCTGTAATTGCTGACGTAATGGAAGAGAATGTATTATTAGTTCCTTACTACAATGGCCAAGAAAATGATCATATCAAAATAGAAAATGATCTTATCTGTGTATTGCATGAAGGAGAATGGCATCCGATGAGAGCCATATTTAGATATGTAACCCAGAAACCATGGACAAGAATACCATTGCATACTAAGACTAAGGTTTTGAATCCTATTATCGCATGTCTTGCCGGTGGTCGCAACAAAATGGTTGCAGCTAAGGCCTACGATATTTACAATACAGAACTAGAAGGTTTTGGCTTAAAGATCAATACGCCTGAGACGATCTGGGACGTGAGTAAAAATGAGATTCCTCTTTGGGTTATGAAAATGGGCGGACAAGCGGTAGTTAAAATACCCTACAGTAACGCAGGCCAAGGTGTATATACGATTACCAACGATGACGAATTAGAAGCATTCATGAAGCTAGATATAGAATACGAAAGATTCATTGTTCAGAGCCTTATTGGGAATTACAACTGGTCATCTGTGAGTTCGACTGGTAAATTCTATCATGTTGGTACCATCCCAAATGCAAAAGGTGAAACTTTCGTAACAGACTTGAGGATGATGTTAAGTAGCACTGAAAAAGGAATTAGGCCGCTGTGTGTATATTCTCGAAGAGCAGAAAAACCACTGGCGGATAATCTAGATAATGGAACCGACAGTTGGGCAATGCTCGGAACTAACCTTTCTGTAAAAGAAGGAGAAAATCAATGGGGATCAGATACCAATAGGTTAATGTTAATGGATAGAAGAGATTTCAACAAATTAGGATTGGGTCTTGATGATTTGATTGAAGGATATATCCAAACTGTACTATCAACGGTTGCAATTGATAAAATGTGTAAGGCTCTCTATAACAGTAAAGGCAAGTTTAGAATGAAACTTTTCAAATCATTAAATAATGATCCGATACTTCTTGACGAAATAATGATTAGCTAATGAAAACTTATAAAGTACTCGTACTTACAGAACATAGCGGCCATAGTGATCAGAATTCAATCTATGCTTTGCTCAATGAAATGATCGGGCATCCTCAATGTAGTCAGATAGACATATCATCTAGAGGAATGGAAGAGAATACATATTTTTATGATGGAATGCAACGTGATGGATTGTTCGGTTGCAAAGTAACTCCTGATTTTAAATACACGAAAGAAGGTAAACATTATAAAATCAACCTTAGAAAGTTAAAAGTTAAAGAATATCATTTAGTATTCCTTAGACTTCCTAGGCCGATATCAGACGAATTTATTAGTTGGTTAGGAGAAGTGTTTTCTCATGCAACTATCATCAATAAGCCTTCTGGTATCCTTGCAACAAGCAATAAGAAATTCTTACTCAACTTTCCAGAGGTATGCCCAGACATGAGACTTTGTATGACTGTAAAAGACATACTAGAAGAGGCATCCAAATTTCCCATTGTACTTAAACCACTTAAGGAATATGGCGGCAAAGGATTGCTGAGAATCGACGGCGATATTCTTGATGATGGCAATGAAGAATATGACACAGCACACTACCTAAATGCGCTCAGTGATGATATAGAAAATGAAGGTATGCTCTCTATGAAATACCTTAAAAACGTATCTGAAGGAGATAAAAGAATATTGGTAGCTGGGGGTGAAATATTGGCAGGATCTTTACGTCTTCCAGCAAAAGGATCATGGCTTTGTAATGTTGCTCAAGGTGGAAAGTCTGTCCCTACAGAAATAACAGATGAAGAGAAAGAAATAATAAAGAAAATCAGTCCTAGACTAATGGCTCATGGCATATTAATATATGGTGCTGATACATTAGTAGATGATAATGGCAAGCGAATCTTGTCAGAAGTAAATACATTAAGCATCGGTGGATTTCCTCAAGCCCAAGTGCAATCTGGTAAGCCGATTATAAAACAAACAATAGATAAAATATTTAAATATGCAAATGACAATGGATAGTAAGGTTCCTATGATAATGGAATTCAATATAGAAGATACACCTAGAGGTACGACTAAGCACTACTGGCTAAAGATTATTTCTGACGGGTTTTCTAATCCTATATGTATTCCGTTAATGGTGATGAGGGGAATGAAAGACGGCCCCGTATTAGGCATCACAGCAGCTGTTCATGGCAATGAGTTGAATGGTATTTCGGTAATTCAACGATTGTTCAATGAAGTATCTGTAGAGGAACTATCAGGGACGATAGTAGGTGTGCCGGTAGTAAATGTACCTGCATTCGTACGGAAGAAAAGACGATTTAATGATGGTGTAGATATCAATCATATAATGCCAGGAAAGGAAGATGGAAACATCAGTCAGGTATACGCTTATAGGTTTATGCAGCGATTTGTTAAGCATATAGATTTCCTTTTGGATCTGCATACAGCAAGTACTGGTAGGATCAATAGTTACTATGTCAGAGCAGATATGGATCATCCTCAGGTTAAAAAAATGGCAGAACTACAAAATGCAGATATAATAGTCCACAATCCACCTTTAGATGGAACATTAAGAGGAGCCGCTGATGATCTAGGTATACCAGCTATTACGCTAGAAGTAGGAAATCCAAGTACATTCCAAAAGAAGCTAATACGCAGTGGTATTGATGGTGTGCATAATGTATTATGTGATCTTAAAATGATCGACGATGAGATTACGACTGCACAGAAAAAAACGGTTGTGTGTCAAAAAAGCATCTGGATATATACAGATACTGGTGGTTTATTATCTATCCCAGTTGAATTGAGACAACTGATCAAAAAAGGAGATTTAATAGCGACACTTAGAGATATATTCGGCAATAAGGTAAAAGAATATTATGCTCCACATGATGGAATCGTGATCGGTAAAAGCGTAAGTCCAGTAAATCAAACTGGTGGTAGAATATTACATTTAGGACTATTATAAATTATACAATTATGGCTACTTCAAACAAACTAAAAGTAATCAAAGATTACGAGAAATTAACCAACGATGAATTAGAGCAAATCAAATTAGTTTATCCTCGTGGATATCGAAAGCATCTAGTTGATTTCACTGGAATAGATGGTAAAAAGAGAAAAGGGCTCCCTATAGAAACAGCGGATAAATACTATCTAATCAGATTGACTATTGAGAAAGCAATCTATGTTATTGCTGAAGATGATGATTACGATAATAACGGAAAATTGAAACCAAAAGTGCGAGCGAAACTTGCTGATAAACATGATGGTGAAGACTTCTTAGATGATTATAACAGTAATGATGACAATGACTTTGGTGATGAAGTAGGGGATATAAGTATTGATGATCTAGAGGATGATATCGAAGATACTGATGGTGACACTTCAGATGATATATCATTGTAAGAAAATGTTTTATAGTGTGACCAATTTGAGTTAAGGGACTCTTTGATATGAAAACAATAAATAATTAATTAATTCATATCAAATCAAACAATTAGTTATGCCACTACGAAAAAAGCATAAAAAGGACTTTATTTCAAAAATGAAAGATCAAATTGGTGACACTATACATCATGCTAAAAACCAAGTTATTAAAGAAAAATATAAACATAAAAGCCGTTGGCTGGAAGAAGACGATGATGATCTTGTGCTCCCCAATTATAAAGATGAAGAGGAGTAAATAGAGTAGTATATTAGAAATAGATTGATGGTATTTTCTATTTTAAAATAATCAAGATGAATATAGCAAATTACTATAAAGTAAAAGACCAATACATTGAGGAGCTCTTCTTGCTTCAATCAGAGCTGGTCAAACTACAAAAATATATCAGTGATAATAAACTTAGATTAGCTGTCATATTCGAAGGTAGAGATACGGCAGGTAAAGGTGCCGCTATAGCTAGATTTACACAGTTTCTAAATCCTCAGCATTACCAATCGATTGCACTAGGGAAGCCTACAAAAAGAGAACGTGGGCAATGGTATTTTCAGAGATATATCAAACGGCTTCCAAATGCTGGTGAAATGGTATTTTTTGAT
>CALKXE010000093.1 GCA_938003955.1 uncultured Saprospiraceae bacterium
GGAGACTCTGAAGGTTGTGCTCCAATGACTGTAAATTATGAAAACACATCAAGCAACAGTCCTGATACTTATGCTTGGGAATTTGAAGGGGGCTCACCATCAACCTCGATGGAAGCTAATCCTGAGGTTTCATATACGACATCTGGGTTATACGATGTTACTCTAACTGTAACTAATATGAATGGGTCAAACTCAGAAACCTTCACAGATTATATTACAATAAATGATGTGCCATCTACTGACTTCAGTGCTGATGAAAATGGACTTGTTGTCACATTTACGAATCAATCGACTGGAGCGACAACGTATGATTGGTCATTTGGAGATGGAAACTTTAGTACAGTGGCTAATCCTATATACACATATCAATTGGAAGGCATATATACAGTTACTTTAGAAACAACAAATGAATGTGGTACAACATCAGAAAGTATCACGATCAATAATTATACACCAGTATCTGCATCTTTTACAAGTGCAGTAACTAGCGGGTGCGCAGATCTAGAAGTAGAATTCACGGATCAGTCAAGTGCAAATGTAACAGAATGGTTATGGACATTCGAAGGAGGAACTCCTGCAACAAGTACAATGCAGAATCCAACAGTATCTTACACTACTGCAGGACAATATGATGTAGTGCTTACTGTGAGTCATCCTGAAAGTGATGAGACAATAACACTTACAGACTATATTGCAGTATCAGATGTGCCCACCTCTTCTTTCGAGTATTTCGATGATTTATTTGTAGTAGAATTTACAAATACAACAATCGAGGGAGAGTCATATAGTTGGGACTTCGGCGACGGGACTACGAATAGCGAAGAGAGCCCATCTCATACGTATACTGAGGAAGGGACATATGTAGTAGTATTAATGGCAACTAATGCATGTGGAACAACAACTTCAAGTCAAACTGTAGAAATTAATGCATTGCCAACAGCTGCATTTAGTTCAAATAATGCAACAGGATGTGGTCCATTAACTGTAGCGTTTAATAATGCGTCTTCATCAAATGCTACAGAGTGGTCATGGATTTTTGAAGGGGGATCTCCGGCTATGTCTACTGATGAGAATCCTACTGTTACATATTCAACTTCAGGTTCTTATTCAGTTGTATTGACGGTAACTTCACCAGCGGGAATGGATGTAAGCACGGTTGATAATTTTGTAGTTGTATTATCTAAGCCAACTGCTGTCATCGATGCTTTAGTATCTGGAAATATGGTCAAAGCTAGTAATCTTGGAGCTGGAGCGGATAAGCTTACATGGACAGTTGGAGGTGAGATATTTGATACTGAGACACTAGAATATACTTTTAACGAGAATGGAACATATACTATCGAACTTACTACTGAGAATGAATGCGGGACAACAACTACGTCAACTGATGTAACTATCGATGTATTCCCAGAAGCGAGTTTGGGTAGTAATTTTCCAATAATTGCTTGTGTTGGAGAGGCTATTACATTAATGGATAATAGTACAAATGCAACTTCAAAAGAATGGACATTGCCGAATGGAAATCCTGAGACATCTTCTGAAGTCAATCCTGTGGTAATCTATGATGCCGCTGGTACGTATGATATTACACTTGTAGTGTCGAATATATACGGTACATCGACAGAGACATTGACAGGTGCAATCACAATAATAGATGCACCAATAATTTCTTTCGACGGAGCTCAAGATGGAAATACAGTAGTATTCACGTCTCTTTCGTCAGGTGTTACTACTTACAGTTGGGATTTCGGTGACGGAAAAACAAGTGATGAAATGAATCCAACACATGTCTACGCGACGAATGGAACATATGATGTTGTTTTGACTGTTTCAAATCAATGTGGAGAAACAGAAGTCTCTTTCACTTATACTGTAAATGTAAGTACTGTAACGGAAGCTGACTTTGGTAATATGAAAGTATATCCAAATCCTGCATCTGATTATATCACAATAAGTATCGACAATACTCTTGGAGATGATATCAACCTAAGTATAATAGATGTACAAGGAAAAATCATAGTCACTGAAAAGATAAATACAGCAACCCATACAATCAATACGGCTAACTTGTTGAACGGAACTTACATGCTCCGATTGAGCTCAAACGAAGCTTCATTCCTTAAGAAAATAGTGATACTGAAATAAGCAATAACAATCTTAGTAAGTATAAAACATATGAGCCTTGTCAGTTTGATTTGACAAGGCTCATTTTTGTTTGATTATTATTTGGAGAAAATACTATTGACAATCTGATTATTTGAAATAAATCCACTAGCTCCTAGCTATAAAATATAGTATTAAAATCGCCAGAAAAACAACTGAAATTACTAGTCCTACAATATCGGTCATTGAGAATTGGTTTCCAACTTTATTTTTCATTTTTCTTTTCCACATTTTAGCAAGTTTTTGAGGATCTCTAAGTAGTAGAGAGATTTCGTTTGCCGTGTGTAAGTGTTTTTTTTCATCATAAAACTGGCTTGCTATAAGTGAGGCGTCTCTTAATACTAACAAGCTATCTATTGGGTATTTTTGCCATTTGTCTTCTCTGAATTTACTCAATTTAATAATGAAGTCTTGACACCACATTGCATATTCGTAGGCAAGGAAATGAAACTGATCAGGTAAAAGAAGAAATAGTTCTATAAATCGAACATCAACCATTGCTCGTATTTCTGGCTCTAAGTAGAGTGTAACATTGTCTCGAAAAGGATTGTCATATCTATTTTTCATGGACTCTAATTCAATCCGGAGATATCTGACAGCTTCACTATATGCTCTATTTTCATACTCTTTAGGAAGCGATGAAGTTATATTTCTGCACATTGCAAGTTTGTCTTTACGATCTTCCGTCGATACTGTAATCAATTCGGATATGATTAGAGATGTTTTGAGAAGTAACTTATCTCGTTGGGCTGTATTATCCTTGATGTGTTGGAGTAGATACTTATCATGGGCTTTTAGGTAATTGAAATCTCCATTCTCTAAAAACCTTGTAAGTAAATTATCATAATATTCCTTTATTCGAAACTCGAAATTCGTTTGGAGTTCTTCAAAAATAAGCAACACTGCATTTTTGTCTAACTGATGTTTATTAAAAGTTACTACCGTTTCATTGGTCAATTGATACTCTAACAAAAACTCGCGTTTGAGATTTTTAATATTACTCTCTGTAATATTATTGATTTGTTCTGGCGTGAAAATTCGTAAAGGATCTCTTGATTTCATATTATTTTAGTCCCGTTCCATCACTTCGAAATGTATCCGTATCACTGTTTTTTTCCTTATCCATCATTTCTATCAGTTGAGATACTATGAAGTAGAGACCATTATAGTTTTCCCTAGCGATTTCCATTTCGCCATCTGATATGAGCTTACTTGCTCTAGTTTGATTCTTAAATTTCTGATATTGAATGGCTCTGAATGCCATTAAAATATCATCGGGAGTTATAGGAGTACTATCTCTATTATATATTTTGGTTGCAATGTTTTTGAGCTGTTCTATCTTTGATTTTATCACTGTGATATTACCTTCATTCAAGAAGACCTTTTCTTCTGATATTAGATTTTGGAATTCAATAGAATCAGACTCAGTCGACTTGGCAGCTAATAAAGAATTAGTAGTATTGATTTTTTGGTCATAATATAGTTCTATAGTTTTTGTTAAGAATGAACGACTATAGAATGTGTGAATTTTTGCGCCTAATTTTCGTTTT
>CALKXE010000094.1 GCA_938003955.1 uncultured Saprospiraceae bacterium
TCTTTTGTGATAGAATTCGTAGCAACAATACATTCAGGATCTGTCAGTGGCAATACTGTGAGATTAATAATAACAATAGAATCGCAACCATCTGCTAATACTATTGTGTCTTGATATGTGCCACTTTCTGTATATCCAAGGAATTCTTCACCTTCACAAATCTGAGCTGGCAGTTCGGTCACTGGATCCGTACAGAAATCGAAAACTACAGTATTAAGAACGGTATTAGTAACGATCGGCAGATTGGTATCAAAAATGATATCGGCTGTATTATTTACGATTGTACCTTCTGGAAGATCATCTTTTGTGTCGATGCTGAAGTTTACATATCCTTGACTAGCTGGATAATTGGTTGCACTATCAACTAACAAAATGTCATCGAAGTCGATAATCAATGTATGGTCCATAATACATGCATACAGAGGGTGACTTGATGAATTAAATCTGATCGACATAGGATCAAGATTTATATCTAATTCGTCTACGATACGCACGTGAAAAGCGGTATCGTTACCGTTATTTTGGAATCGGATGGTATAGTCTAATGTTTCTTCTATTAAGGTAAGATTTTCTTCTCCTTCTCGATCTGGATAAGTACGTTTATCATTTGGATCATATGAGCATCTGAGTTGTTCTGTATATTCATATTCGTCTAATAATATCGCATTTTCAAGCAACTTAGCATCAAATTCTAATATAGGCAAAGAAGAACTGCCACTAGGCATCTTCAGTTTGAATGTATAGTTGTTTTGTTTGAATGGCATAACAATTCCAGTGTTAAACGTCAATTGATTTCCTGATACTTGAGATCCTGGGATATCTGAACTGAAGAAAGTCGTTTCATCATCAAACGTAAAAGTGACTTCACCACTGAATGATTCTTGATTTAGGTTTTCAACTGTCACATAGAATTTTGTCTCGAAATCACATCTAGCAATTGTGTTAGTTACAGTAATTTGTGCATTAGGAATATTGGTATCTGGGATAAAGCCGAAATTAACATCTGATATACAAGAGTCGACCACATTGATATCATTTTGGAATACTGAAGTTTCTACCCAATCTCCGATACTGATATTGGCTTCTAGATAGTTTGTGCCAGGTTGCACGGGTATCACATATTGACCAAAGATGTTGGTGAATGTGGTGAAATTGTTAGATAAGTCAGTTACTAAAACATTATTTAGAGGCACATCATCTTCATCATAAACTCCATTTTCATTATTATCAGAATATGCGGTACCTACGATTTGATAATCTGACTGTTGGTCCTCGCAAGGATCGTTGCAGTATTCATTGTCTAAAGGAAGAACTGAGATAGAAAGTATCTCCTGCGTCACACAGCCATTGGCATCTGTAGCTTCTACTATATAGATATCCGAACTGTCTGGAGTAAATGTCAACGAACCAGTACTACCAATATCGGGTGTCCATACAAAACTTACAAAATCACTTTCATTAGAAACTGAAATTGTAGCATCACTACCGAGACATACAACTTCATCACCACTTATGTTTAGAGGAGTTCCTTCTATGAGCTGGATAGTTACATCTATTGAGGATTGACACCCAGATTCTGTTTGTGCAATTATTGTATAGCATGTATATTCTAAAAGATCTACAGGAGGCATAAGTATTGTTCCTGCATTACTAAAGAATTCATCGATAAATGTTCCTGGTCCATCATCTGGGCATCCGCCATATAATAGAAAAGTAGTTACAGGATTACCAGCTGCATCAATCCCAGTTACAGTTATAGTCGCTTCTGTCTCTCCACACTGGAGATCATTGACCTGAGCTATCACTGTTAATTCTCCAGTAATGATTACTTCCATCTCTGTTGTGCCTGTGCACCCAAAGAAATCTGTAACTTCCACTGCCAAAGTATAAACACCACTTGGTGCGCCTAAGAATTCAGAAGATGCTACTTCATTAATTGAAAAGCATTCTCCAGAAAACCCAGATGGCTGACCAACAAGCCCTATCTCAGTCGTCCACTGCACAGAAAAAGGAGATGATCCAGTAATAAAATCCAAACATACTTGATAATCAGGATTGAATGGATCAAAATTATCGTCCTTGCATACTGAAATACTCTCAGGTAGTACTATTTCAACTGGAGATTTTACGTCTATTTCTGTCTCACTAACTCCTGAACACCCAAGTGCATCGGTAACAGTAATGGAATAAGTAGTAGGTAAGATAGGACAGACATTGATGGATTCTGCAAGTTCTCCGGTGCTCCACTCATAAGTATATGGTGCACCAGCCCCACCTGAAATGATAGGCGATATATCAGTACATTCATCTTCGCAAAGAGAGTTTCCAGATATACTAATATTCAAACCAAATTCAGGAACAACAATGGTTTCCAATACAGTCATGTCACCAAAGTTATCTTCTATAGTTACGGAATAAGAAGTTGCTTGTGTTGGGCAGACTGTTATCATATCGTTTGTTGCTCCATTACTCCATTGATATTGATACGGAGGCTTACCGCAACTATTAATATCTACAGTTAATGTAGCACATTCTGTATTACAGTCATTACTTGTTTTTAGTATAGCTTCGAATGCAACAGGGATACTTATTCTTAATGTCGAGGATTGACCTTCACATGGTTTCAAAGGGTCAGAAGCTATGAGCGTGTATAGTTGAATCTGTTCTTGATTTGTTAAATTAGTAAGTTCATCGATAATAAAACCAGTTCCTCCAGAGAAGTCATATGCGTTGGCTCCAGAGATATTATTATTATTTGGTACAGGAGTTACTATGATATCGGTTATTGAACCATCTGCTGTATATACAAATACGTCCAACTCACCACTTATACAAAGTGACGCATCTTCAGCTTCAATATATGGTAATATGTCACAATCGATTTTATATTGAGGACTATACTGAGCACCATCTAGAAAGCACTCTGCTTGCTGATCTTCCCAGCATCCTGATACACCATCAGAAGTAGTTTGTAGGAAAAACTGGAGATCGTTATTTTGATAACATTGGTCTATTGTATCAAATGTTTTTACTACTAGTTCCATGCAAAAATCGATTTGAGAAGTAGTACTACCTATCCCATAATTATCAGAGGGAGTGCATTCGCCGCCGCAACTAATAAGTCCACCAGGTTGATTCCAAAACCAACCACTTGGCAAAGGTGTATTTGTTGGAGCGGGTGACTCACATGGACACGATGCATCACAAAGAGTATTACAAATCTGGAGCACACCATTTTCATCAGTATATGTGCATAAAAACGGCATTTCCTCTGTTAAATAAGCTTGACATTCGGATTCCGCGTCTGCCCATTCAGTGTTAGTTTCATTAGCTACTTGTTGAGGATCAAAATTTGCTAAATCCCATCCCGATCCAAAATTTGGTATCATCCCGTGTAACCAATCAACACCAGTTATAGATGCATCATAGAAGAAGTCAATACATATAGTTACTTCCTCCCCCTGACAGAAGAATAAATCGTCTAAAGGCCTATCTGTGCTTCTTTGAGTTACTTCGAAATTGGCGGTAGTATTACAGCCAGCTGTATACGCTCCTTCAGAATCTATATTGAAGCCAATGCAGGAAATGCAATTTATTAGTGTAGCAACTGATCCGGTGAATGATCCATCCATTCCTGGCTCGTATCCTATTGCAGTAACTACTATGTAATATGTATTAGTAGCAGGCGTACCATCAGGAGCAGACTCTATAGCTATTTGGTGATTTTGGACTGGTCCAGAAGACGCACAAGGACCGGTAAAAGAGGAAACTAAAACAAGATTATCGCATGTTCCAGAATAAATAGCCCAATCTGCTTCCCAGGGTCCATTAGGTTCTATGTTTGTTATCATTTGTGCTGCTAGTTCGTCTATCTCAACTTTAATCCAAACTGTTGGATTTTCATTAGCCGTGCAATTATCGATGCCATCTTCAGGACACGCAAAATCAAGACAGCCACTGAAATCAAATTGAGGTGGAGTCACACCACATTCCTCTGGCGTGAAAGTTGGGCCTATTATCATTGTAGCATCTATACAAGCATCTGCTGCAGTAGTGTCATCACAGCCACTTGGGGTGATTGATATATTGAATTCTCCACATTTGTTATTTGCGTCATCGGTTGTTACTTTGACAAACATTATCTGCCCAGAAGCTGCACAGTTCGGTATTTGAAAGATGACATTTTGATCTGAACAAGATGAGGCCACTGCCTGATTAAAACCTGTGCATCCAGCATCTAGAGCTCCCCAATATACCTCTAAGGAAACACTACCACCAATTGTGGTTCCCTCAAAATTTATAACATAACCTTCATCGTTTTCATTCGGTGTATATGTGTACCATACTGATGCGTCATCGGTAGCTTCACTGCAGTCTATATTTTCAAAGTCAATAGTTGCTCCGCAAGTTGTTCCTGCATGAGCACTTAACGCAGTTAGGTTGATTGGCGGGTTTGCTCCTGTAATACATGCGTCATCGTTTACAGGTATTTGTGCTTCTACAATAAGGAATCCCAAGATGAAAACAATAGAAAAAAATGCTTTCTTTAATAATTGGGTTTTGAAAGGTTGGTTCATTTGTGTTGGTTTTGATAGTAGATAGTGTAATGAGGACTGGATCAAACAGTACATTCCTGCTTGATGTTGATACGTCTAAGTTATGAAATTGTAGGTTTATTACAACAAAAGTATACATTTAGTGTAATGTATTGTAGTTTTAAGTTTCGATACGAAGTTGGTACTAATTACAACTTATATTGAATTTTAACCCCACCCTTTAAGTTTTATCTCTAATTGAGAATCTTTTAATCATTCAAACGATCTTCTATGAGAAGTCTAGGTATTTTTATTTTCGTTTCTATCCTTTCATTTCCTCTTTTTAGCCAATCTTGGAATCAAGTAGATGATAAGTCTATCCCATTATTAGATAAGAGAAATATCAATCCTGATAGATTTATTACTGCAAATGTTGATGATATTGAAATCAAAGATATTCTTTGGAGTGCTCCTGATGAGTTAAAATTTAATCCTGAGACAGACAAACCTACACTTATCAATGTATTGATGGCAGATGGGACGATGGATGAATTCAGTATAGTAAGATATCAGATGATGGAACCGGGATTAGCTAGTCGGTATGATGATATCAGAACTTTTCATGGAATGAGTACTACGAATCCTGTAAGAAGAATAAGAATCAATTATACAGTCCATGGATTGAGAGCGACCATTACAGATGAAGCTGGGCAAACATATATTGATCATTTACAGAGAAAGGATAAAAACCATAAGATCATCTATAGAAGAAATGATTTTTCAGCCAATGAGGACTGGAAGTGCGACTTTGAAGGAGAAAGAGTTGATGTCAAAGAAGAGAAAAGCAGTGATTCCAGATCAGGAGATTGTGTTTTTAGATCATATAGATTTTCTATGACAGCGACTGGTGAATATTCTAACTATCATGGAGCAACAAGTGCAGCTCAATCTAACCTTGTTTTATCTGCTATGGTTACAACAGTAGATAGAGTCAATGATGTCTTTGAGCAAGATTTGACAATGCGATTAATATTAATTGATAATGTTGATGATGTATTCTATTATGATCCTGCGACAGACCCATTTTCAGGAACAAATTCAAATGCTATGATTGGTGAGAACCAAACTAATACAAATTCAGTAATTGGAGCGGCTAACTATGATCTAGGTCACATAGTTAGTACTGGGGGAAGTGGTTTGGCCAGTTTAGGAGTTCTTTGTAATAATAGTTTCAAAGCAAGAGGTGTCACCGGAATAGGCACTCCAGAAGGAGATCCATTTGATATCGATTATGTAGCCCATGAAATTGGACACCAATTAGGAGGTAATCATACACAAAACAATTCTTGTAATAGAAGTAGTGCTGCGGCTATGGAGCCTGGTAGTGCTAGTACGATAATGGGATATGCTGGTATTTGTGCTCCAAACGTTCAGAATAATAGTGATGCATATTTCCATGCACATAGTGTACAAGAAATGAACGCTGTGCTTACTTCAAATAATTGTCATGAGGTAATCAGCTTGAGTAATGTTGCACCAGTTGCTAATGCCTTGACCAATAAATCTATACCACATTCTACGCCTTTTGTTTTAGATGTTGTTGCAACAGATGGGGATGGAGATGTCTTGACTTATAATTGGGAGCAAATGGATAATGAGGTTGGGCCTGTAATGCCACCTGCAGGTACAAACGCTGTAGGACCAATGTTTAGGTCAATATTTGCGACTACGGATTCGAAGCGGTATTTTCCAAATATTAATGCAATTACAACTGGAGTTCCATTTGAGTGGGAAGTATTGCCGACAGTCAATAGAAACATGGATTTTAGGGTGACAGTTCGTGATAATACTTTTGCACCTGGATGTACAGATGAACAAGATATAACACTCGATGTGGAAGGCAATGCGGGACCATTTATTGTGACTTCGCAAAATACTGCAACAACTTGGCTAGAATCGGAATCAGTAACAATCACATGGGACGTAGCAAATACCGATGCCTCTCCTGTCAGTTGTAGTGATGTAGATATTTTGCTTTCTTATGATGGAGGACTTACTTATACTGCAACAATGATTGCTGGGACCGATAATGATGGTTCCGAAATAGTAGCTGTTCCTCTCGGGGTAACAAGTACAGCAAGAGTTATGGTAAAATGTAGTGACAATGTTTTTTTTGATATAAACGATACGGATATTACTATTAATTCAGGAGCGCCATCCTATTCCATTAATGCTAATCCATCGTCGGGATCTGTTTGTGACGATTTGACTATACCATTCACATTAGAATCAACATCAATACTTGGATATACGTCACCTATCACATTAACTGTATCAGATCTCCCTCCTGGAGCAACAGCTAGTATATCTGTGAACCCATTAGTACCGGGCAGTAATTCTGTAATAACTCTTGATGATTTAGATGGACTTTCCGGTGACTTCACAATAAAAGTAACAGGCGTATCTGGTTCAATTACACGAGAATCAACTTTTGATTTGACAGTGAAAAATTCTTCAATTGCACTACTATTGTCATCTCCGGTGGATGGTTCTACGGGTGTTGTTACTGAGCCTATGTTGTCTTGGAATAGTTCGCCTGGAGCAACAAGCTATGAATATCAAGTAAGTTCGCTTACCAATGGGGGGAATATAGTTAGCAGCGGAACTACATCTTCTACGTCAGTAACTGTGTCTGCGGCATTATCACTTTCGACATCTTATTTTTGGAGAGTAAGAAGTACTAATAGCTGTGGTATGACTCCTTGGTCAGATGAATGGACATTCGAAACAGCTACATGTATTGTGAAGTCGGCAAACGATCTTCCAATATCAATCTCTACTAATTCTACAGGCACTGTGACATCATCATTCAATATGAAAGATAAAGGAACCATTTCAGATCTTAATGTTGTCGAACTTACTGGGACACATACTTATGTAGTAGATATTACATGTACACTTATTTCACCTGATAATACGGAAGTGGATTTTTGGTCTAAACCATGTGGAAGTGACGATGATTTCAATATCAATTTTGATGATGAAGCTGCAAGTAGTAATATTCCTTGCCCACCTACAGATGGAGGAACATATATACCAAGTGGTGCTCTTTCTGCTTTTGATAGCAAGCTTATTCAAGGAGATTGGACATTATCTATTTTTGATGATTTCCCTCAGGATGGAGGCACATTGGATTCGTGGGGTGTTGAATTTTGCCTAGATGATTATTGTGACTTGACAGTAAATAATAGTGCATTCGTTGATAGTTATGGAACATTAATGTCTGCTCTGGGTTGCGCGACTGATGGTGACACTATTTTCTTAGAAAGTGCTATAGCATCTTCTTCTATTAATATCGGATCTGGTTCTATCGTGATTGACGAAAGTATAGTCATAATAGCAAATTCAAATGACAATATCAATATAACGTCTGAGGGTAATGTCCCAACGTTCATTATAAATGCTGGAAAGACGGTATCATTAATCGGTTTTGAAATTGAGAATACAGATTCGGCAGTAGGAGTTATTGAAAATTACGGGAGTTTGATATTAAAAGATTTAACAATTATATCAGATACGGACTCTCGTTCAGTAGTGAACCAGAATAACGCATCGATAACAATAGAAGGGAATTGCCTAATAAAAGAATAGAAATAGCAAAATTGCAGGCTCAATAAAATACTTAAATTCTCCGATGCTTGCTTCGGGGTTATAAAAAAGATGTTTTTGCATGAAAACTTCTGATGATAAAAAAGATCCGATTTTCGGCCTTAAGGTTGGAGAAATTTTGGCGAATGACCATCCACTTGCGGAGGTAGTCAAAATTTAGGATCTTTTTTACTTAGCCTGCAATTTTCATTATGATTTATTTTTAGAATAGTAGTCAAATACTTTAGTAACCACTTTATCTCCAATGGCTTTGTAATCCGTCCGGGCTTTAGCTTCTTCTTTTCCAATAGCTAAAAATACGCCATCAACAGCTCTTTCGGCTAAGAAATCAGGGAGAGATCCTTCCACTTTATTGCTAGCAAATATATTAAAAGCACCAGTTGCAATCGGCCAGTATTTATTGACTTCTGTTTTGTCTAATTCTTGGCCCAATCTATTACTATACTTCTTTTTGATTGTGTTATACATAGCACGTTTGAGTACATTAGTAGCGGCATCTTCGCCTCCAAGAACTACAGCTACAGCATCAGTAAACTTTAGCTCACTTATAGCGTCACCTATTATACTCTCACTCTCACTCAATACTAAGGCAGAGGCTTGGCCTATAGATTTTGTTACGTTATCAACCTCGTCACCGTAACCTACTGCTTTTAAGGATTTTAGCACTGTTCCTATTTCACTAGGCAGAGCACTTTCGATTCCACCATCATTAATGTTTTTTAGTTTTTTTATTGCTTTGAAAGTGCTACTGTCAAGCATGTTTTTGAGGGCCATCACTGTTTCGAAACCAGAAGGTTTTATGCCTAATTCTCCCAGTGTTTTGCAAGAAGAGAACAATACTGACATAGTTAGAATAGATAGAATTATATGTTTCATTATACTTAGTTTAGATAACAATATACAAATTCATTACCTTAATGCTACAAAAAGAGATTTACATGAAAATAATAGCGCCATACTTAATATTTATATTGCTTTTGATTCCTTCATTTTTAATTAGTCAAAACGAATCTGATAAGTCACCATTCTTTGATTACAAATACGATGAAGAAAAAGGTACTGTTAGTCTTATTATTACAGAGTTGGATAAAGAGTTCTTGTATATGAATGCTATTGCAGGTGGAGTTGGATCAAATGATTTAGGTTTAGATAGAGGTAAAATTAATAATACTAGAATTGTAAAATTTGTAAAGCAAGGAAATAAGCTTTTACTCCAGCAACCTAATCTGAAGTATCGCGCTGAGAGTAATAATGAAAAAGAAAAAGAGGCTGTTCGCGAAGCTTTTGCAAGTTCTGTATTGTTTGGATTCGATATAGTAAGTAAAAATGAATCTTCTTATACCATTGATCTCACGCCATTCTTACTTCAAGACGCAAATGGGATTGTCAAACTACTAAAAAGTAAAAAAGAAGGAACCTACAAATTGGACAAAAAGAGAACAGTTGTTCACAAAGAAGGTTTGCATTCATTTCCTAAGAATACAGAATTCGAGTCGATATTGACTTTTGGCGGAGAAGCAAAAGGGAAATATTTGCGAACAGTTGCTCCATCTAGTGATGCTGTAACTATAATGCAGCATCAATCCTTCATTGCATTACCCGATGATAAATACACTCCTCGAGTATTTCATCCTTATTCAGGGTTTAATAATATACTTTATTACGATTACGCTACTCCGATACACGAACCGATGGCAAAGCGATATATTACACGCCATAGACTAAAAAAGAAAAATTCTGGAACAGCCGCATCTGAAGCAATAGAACCAATCGTCTATTATGTTGATGCTGGCTGCCCAGAACCAATAAAGTCGGCTTTGATAGAGGGAGCA
>CALKXE010000095.1 GCA_938003955.1 uncultured Saprospiraceae bacterium
CCATACCACTCACGAATCACTTCTTCTGACAGCTTTCCTTGAGGAGTATAATCTCTTTCTGGATATCCTTCATGGCCCATACCTGCAGGGAACCACTTCCAAAGGAATCCACCTCCCCACCATTCTTCTTCCCAGAATGTCTCGAGTAGCATATGGTAGGAATTTGCTTGTGCTTGCTGGTTGATGTTTTGTTGTTTAACCACTTTTTCTAGTTCCCATGTTTGCCATGCACAGCCATCGATACTTAAGTACCCGTATTCTGTGAATATCATTGGCTTCCCGATCTTTCTAGAGAACTCGCTTAGTTTATTTTTGATCGGCTTCCATTTTTTTGCTAGCGTTTTTTTGGAAGGTGTCTTATCATCTGTCAAAGGAAAATATGCACTTATTCCAATATAATCTAAGGCATCCCAAATCGGTACTTGTTCATACCCATCCCAATTGGAAGAGTAGATCAATTTGCCAGGATAGTAACATCTGATGTCTTCTATTAATTTTCTCCAGAATTGAGGCCTTTGCTGGACGGCCAACTTATATTCAGTGCCGATACAAAACATATCCACCTCATTATCTGCAGCCATATTTGCATAAAAATGAATATACTCACTGTATCCTTTTTCCCAAGCCAACCAGTCCGTTTCATTGTCAAATTCTACTTCTCCGACCCAAGCACCATGTATATATACTTGTGGTTTGAGTAATACTTTGATATCATTTTTGTGCGCTAAAGATATACAAGCCTCGATGCCTTCTTGTTTTTCTCCCCACCATTGTCTATCAAGATTGTATCTGATTTTTGGATTGTCTGTACCACTACTAAAGCCATATGGTATTAAAGCTATCCATTCCGTATTGATAGCTTTTAATGCATCCATTTCTGCTTGACCAATCGGTGAGGGAGGAGCCACGAGAGTGATTCCTTTCATCGGTAAGATTTGGGCAGACAGCTTTTGTGTTTGCGTAATTAAACCCAGAATCAATATTAATGTGATAGTACCTTGGAAGTATGATTTCATCAAATTATTGCTTGTTTATGATTTATTATTTGTCATTCTAATACAATGAACGCCTTCAAATTGTTTTTTGATCTTTTTTTCTTTAAAAAAATAGAATTCTAAATAAGGTTAGTTTACTTAATTTAACCAGTTTTTGTTTTGTCAACAAAACAAAGCGATTCTGCAATTCAAACAATTCTGCGATTCGGCGGCTCTGCCAATCCACAAATCAAATCTAACAAATCCGCATATCAAACAAATCATCAAGCCCTATCCCTCAACCAAGGCGAAACCCTATAACGTTCCTCATGATATCTATTATATAATGCGTCCAATAGATTGACTATATATCCAAATCCAAGTTCTTCGCCCCATTCCAGTAATCCTTTAGGATAGTTCACACCTTTAGTCATAGCGGTTTCTACGGCCTCTTCATTACAGATGCCCATATAGACAGTGTCCGCAGCTTCATTGATCAACATAGCCAAAACTCTGTGCAGCACGATAGTTCCTTTTTCTACATTCTTATCAGCTTCTGGTTTTGCCGCACCTTCACTATAATCATAGAATCCTCGACCCGTTTTTCTGCCTAAGTAGCCAGCATCGACTAGTGACTTCTGGGCAAAAGATGGTTTGTATCGACCATCATAATAGAACGCCTTCCATACAGATTCTGTCACTTTATAATTCACATCATGACCAATGTAATCTGTCAATGTAAATGGTCCCATTCGGAAACCACCCAATTCGGTCATCACCCAGTCAATAGTAGCCACGTCTGCTATACCTTCTTCATATATTTTGATAGATTCACTATAGAAAGGTCTAGCTACTTTATTCACAATAAATCCAGGAGTATCTTTTGCAAGCACGGTGTATTTGCCCCAGTTGTCAACTATTTTTTGTGATTTTGATACGATGTCATGGTCAGACTGCACTGCCGGAATAATCTCAACTAGCTTCATCAATGGGGCAGGGTTGAAAAAGTGGATGCCTACCATTCTAGATGGATTGTCTAAAGAAGCTGCGATCTGAGTGACAGAAAGAGAAGAGGTATTGGTTGCTAATATGCAATCATCACTCACTATCTCTTCTATAGATTTGAAAACTTTCTTTTTGATATCCATGTTTTCAACAATGGCTTCTATGATAAGGTCCGCTTTTTCGAATGCTTGCATCGAGCTGCCGAAATAGATGCGTCCCATGATCCCTTTTACTTCTATATCCGTCATCCGTCCTTTCTCTACCTGACGGTTTAGTATTTTTTGTAATTTTACCTGAGCGGATGATATTGCGTCCTCGTTAATGTCTACGAGCTGTACTTCCCATCCATTTGTCGCCGCTACTTGTGCTATTCCTGAGCCCATAGCTCCTGCTCCTAATACTCCTAATACTGACATCATAAATTATTTAGTTAAGATTAACAAAAGTAATAGGATGTATCGAATATTACATCTGATTTAATTATTTACTCAATTATTCATTCGGGCATTGCAGCAATCCTACTATCTTCGCAGGACCTAATCAAAACAACAATCAATATGAAGTTACAAAACTACGCACTAGGCAACTGGATAACTGGAGAAGGAGAAGGACAAGCATTAATAGATGGAGCAAATGGCGAAATCATAGGATATGCAACGAGTAAAGGCCTAGATTGGGCGGATATGCTAGAGTATGGTCGTAAGACTGGTGGTCACACGCTTCGAAAGATGACTTTCCAGCAGAGAGGAAGGATGATCAAGTCCCTGGCGCTGTATCTTCATGAAAAGAGAAAGAGTTATTATCCGATCAGTTATATGACGGGAGCGACCAAGTCCGATAGTTGGGTAGATATCGAAGGTGGTATTGGTAATCTATTTGCCAATGCGAGTTTAAGAAAGAAATTTCCCGATCAACCATATTACGTAGATGGCGAGATGGCGCCACTATCAAAAGGTGGTCAGTTCATCGGTCAGCATATCATGGTTCCAAAAGAAGGAGTAGCGGTTCATATCAATGCATTCAATTTTCCGATATGGGGAATGTTAGAAAAATGTGCTGTGAATTGGTTGGCAGGAATGCCGGCGATTGTGAAGCCCGCAACATTGACTTCATTCCTTACAGAGGCTATGGTGAGAGATATCATTGCGTCTGGAATTTTACCTGAAGGAGCATTACAGTTGATAAGTGGAAGTGCACGAGGAATTCTAGATCATGTAACGAGTCAGGATGTAGTAACATTTACAGGTTCCGCAACTACGGGAAGAATGCTCAAAGCAACACCTCAGATCATCAATGAATCCGTACCGTTCAATATGGAAGCTGATTCGCTGAACTGTATCATCTTAGGTCAAGATGCTGTGCCAGGGACGGATGAGTTTGATCTATTTCTCAAAGAAGTAAGAAGAGAGATGACAACTAAGTGTGGTCAGAAATGTACTGCGATCAGAAGAATCATGGTGCCAGAAAACCTCATGGAAGATGTGCAGATACAACTCGGTAAAGCACTTGCCAAAACTACAATCGGTGACCCAAGAGTAGAAGGTGTAAGAATGGGGTCCCTAGCTGGTCCTGAACAAGTAAAAGAAGTAAGAGAAAGAATAGAGCAACTACTAGAGACTTCACAGATTGTATATGGAGATCTAGACGAAGTAATGCTTGTAGAAGGTACAAATAAAGCAGGATCTTATATGAATCCGATATTAATGAGACAAGACAAGCCATTCGAAAATACGGATGTGCATGATATTGAAGCATTTGGCCCTGCGAGTACGATAATGCCTTATAATAATCTAGATGAAGCTATAGAATTGGCTAAAATGGGTAAAGGTTCGTTGGTGTGTTCTATTGCAACGAATGATGATAAGACTGCCAGGGAATTTGTACTCGGTGCGGCAAGTCATCACGGTAGAATATTAGTGCTCAATCGAGAATCTGCTCCAGAAAGTACTGGTCATGGTTCGCCAATGCCGATGTTAGTACATGGAGGCCCAGGAAGAGCTGGAGGAGGAGAAGAGATGGGTGGTATGAGAGGAGTAAAGCACTATATGCAGAGATGTGCAGTGCAAGGAAGTCCAACGACGCTGACCGAAGTAACTGGTCAATACCAATACGGGGCTAAGTATAAAGACGGCGGAGCACATCCATTTTCCAAGCACTTCGAGGATATAGAAGTAGGAGAGACGATCATCACAGCTAAGCGTACGGTTACCGAAGCCGATATTGTCAATTTTGCCAATGTGAGTTGGGATCATTTCTATGCACACACAGATATCACAGCGCTAGAAGGGACGATATTCGAAGAGAGAGTAGCGCACGGTTATTTCATATTGAGTGCCGCTGCCGGATTGTTTGTCCATGCCGCGAAAGGTCCTGTTTTATTGAATTATGGACTAGATGAATGTAGATTCACGAAGCCAGTATATGCGGGTATGACGATCGGTGTGAGATTCACAGCAAAAGAGAAAATCGCTCAAGAAAAACGGGAAGAGGATGATATCCCAAAAGGTATCGTAAAGTTCTTAGTAGATGTATATGATGAGACTGGTGAAACAGTGGCGATAGCTACTATTTTGACTATGGTAAAGAGAAGATTACCTCTTGACTAGAATTAACAAAATAGAGCAATAATAAATTTACAGGCTTTTTGATCTAGTATTAGATTGAAAAGCCTGTTTTTTTTTGAAGAGAAATAAGACATATAACCATTAATGTAAATTACAATGAAATATACGATCGAACATCCCGAAAGAAATGAAATGGATCAAGTTGTCTCTCTTTGTGCTGCGCACGCCGAATTCGAAAAATGTGAATACAGTCGCAAAGGTAAAATAGAGCGCCTGTCGAAAGATATGTTTGCTATTGTTCCAAAACTACATTGTCGAGTCGCTGTAGTTGATAGTGTGTATATAGGATATATCATATGGATGAGGCAATATTCTACGTGGGATGCCAAAGAATATCTATATATGGATTGTTTGTTTTTGGATGATAAATATCGTAATAATGGGATAGGGGCTGTCTTGATTAATGAAATGAAGCAATATGGTAATGAACAAGGAATTGATCTTATACAATGGCAAACACCGGTATTTAATGAACGAGCAATAAAATTTTATAAAAGAATTGGAGCAAGTACTTTATCAAAAGAGCGGTTTTTTCTCGAGACGAATCCTTGAAATTAAGATATCTTTTAGCGAACAATTTATGTGTTAAACTCTTTTGAGTTAAGAATACTAAAAGAAAATAGACTTTAAACTAATTATGAAATATATCTATACATTTTTGACTTGCATTATCTTAGTCAATTTTTCATGGTCACAAAGACCAAATCGTGGGCAAGGAAAACCGTCAATGACAATTATCAAAGGAAAAGTAGTCGATCAATCGTCGGATTCCGCCTTAGAATTTGCGACGATTTCAATTTTTGCTAAAAAAGATTCTTCACTTCTTACTGGTGGGATCACAGAAGCAGATGGTACGTTTTCATTTAGTTTGAAGCCAGCGGGGCCTATGTATGCCGAGGTGGAGTTTATCGGTTATGAATCACTTACTGTTGATAATATTGTTCCCGAAAAAGGAAAGCCTGTTATTGATATGGGGGTTGTTGTAATGTCAGTCGGAGGTATTAACCTTGATGAAATAGTAGTGCGTGCGGAAAAAAGTGATATGCAGTTTTCATTAGATAAAAGAATCTTCAATGTAGGAAAGGATCTAGCGTCTAGAGGTGGGAATGCATCAGATGTCTTAGATAATATACCCTCTGTTACTGTGGGCGTAGAAGGTGAAGTAAGTCTTAGAGGTAGTGAAAATGTAAGGATCTTGATCAATGGTCGTCCATCTGGTCTTATCGGTCTCAACGGAACAGATGGTCTTAGAACAATCAATGCCAGTATGATAGAAAGGGTAGAGGTGATAACTAATCCGTCTTCAAAATTCGAAGCGGAAGGTATGGCAGGTATTATCAATATTATATTGAAAAAAGACAGAGCAAAGGGATTCAATGGTTCATTTGAATTGACAGGCGGAGCGCCTTTGCAGTATGGTGCCGGAGCTAATCTAAATTATAGACAAGATAAGTTTAACTTTTTTCTCAATTATAGCTACCGAAAAAGAACAGGAGATTCGAATGGGTTTAGGTATCAAGAATTTTATTTAGAAGATACGACGAAAGTGTCTCTACAGAAACAAGTAAGAGAAAGGTCAGGAGAAGATCACAGTTTTAGATTTGGAAGTGATTACTTATTAAGTGATAATGAAGTTTTGACAGCGGCATTCTTATATAGGTATGGAGAAGATAATAACAATAATTATGTTGAATATAGAGATGCGGACTTTCCTGCTGGAGCTCTATCGACTAGACCTACTGATGAGTTTTTTGACCGCTATATTTTACGAACAGATACAGAAAATGAATTAGAGCCGACTTTAGAGTATAGTCTTCGATACGATAAGAAGTTTAAGGATGAAGGGCATAAGTTGACTGGAGATATTAGTTTTCAGAGTAATGATGAAGAGGAATCTTCTTTGTTCAATGAGTCACTTTTTGAAGGCAATCTGTTAGTAAATGATGACTTACTTCAGCAAAGGTCTGCCAATAAAGAAGGTCAGAAACAATGGAGATTGCAGTTGGATTATAGCAAGCCGTTTGATAATGGGTACAAAACGGAAATGGGTGCCTTGGGTACATTTAGAGAGATAACTAACAATTATTTAGTAGAAACATTTGCTACAACGATAGAGTCTCCGGATGATAGAATCTGGGTAACGGAGGAAGGATTGTCCAATGATTTCATATACGGAGAAGATGTACTTGGTGGTTATTTTAACATCGGTAAAGACTTTGAGAAAATTTCATTCCAGATAGGTACTAGAGCGGAATATTCGCATATCAAGACTGAACTGCTTCAGACAAACGAATTAAATGATAGAGATTATCTTAATTTCTTTCCTAGTGGTTTTCTATCGTACAAAATGGAAGGAGAAAATTCTTTTCAAGCTAGTTATAGTAGGAGAATCAGGCGACCAAGATTTTGGGATTTGAATCCGTTTTTTACCTTCACTGATAGGAGGAATTTCTTTAGCGGAAACCCAGATTTAAATCCTGAGTTTACTGATAGTTACGAGATAGGACATTTAAAATATTGGGAGTCAGGAAATATTGGATCATCCATCTACTATAGACGAACTACTGATAATATCCAAAGAGTACAGACTCAAAATGTAGCTGACCAAACAACGATCCGTAGGCCAGAAAATGTAGGCACAGGAGAAAATATGGGGTTTGAATTTCTATTTGCATATACCGGTATCAAGTGGTTAAGACTTGATGGAAGTGTAAACGGGTTTAGGTTTATTACTAAAGGAACATCGGAAAGTGGGCAGAGTTTTAATGTAGACAACTTCGCATGGACCTCGAGACTGAATTCAAGAATTTCTTTTTGGAAGAATGCCGATTTACAACTTAGGTTGAATTATCGAGCACCGAGAGAGACGCTGCAAGGGAATAGGAAATCAATTACTTCATTGAATATTGCTTTTTCAAAGGATTTTACTCCTGATTTGACATTTACATTGTCTGTCCAGGATGCGTTCAATAATCGTAAGCGAAGAGGTGAGTTTTTTGCAGATAACTTCTATGAAGAGAGTGAATTCCAGTGGAGACCAAGAACTCTTACAGCAACAGTTAATTATAGGATTAATAAGAAGAAAGAAAGACCTAAGAGAGGTGGATACCAAGGAGGAGAAGGTGGAGGTAATTTTTAAAAACGTATTATCTATTTTAAATTCCTTCCTTTCCACTTGTAAGAAGAGGGGAACAGTGCCCACCAGCCAGCTGATAAGATGTATCCAGCAAACAAGGCTGAAGCTGGAAGGAACGATTTTAGCGCATCTTTGGATATGAAATATTCTTGAAGCTTAGCTAGATACATGTAATCAATGGACAGCTTTATAAAAGTGCCAAATAGAAAACCGAAAAAACTAAACCCCTCGCCGAAAAAAGACATGCACAAATTGGTTAGTAATAGTAATGTGAAGAAGAATACATAACCTTGGATTTTCATTATTCTTTTATCACTGTATGATTTGGTTTTGGTTGCCCATCTTTTTCTTTGGTTGATCAAATTTGCTATGCCAGTTTCGGGTTGTGTGTAAACTATAGCATCTTTAGATTTTAAATATCGAACTGAAGACGGGTCTAGTTTAGCCGCGGATTGTATCATATGCATGTCATCGCCGGATGCACTTTGTTCACTCCCTTCAAATCCATTTAACTCTACAAAAAGGGACTTCTCATAAGCCAAGTTGGCACCATTGGCCATGAAGTAGGATTTTTTCTTGATGCCATTTGCGGTAACAGCCATATTATTTATTCCGTCTATATATTGAAACCGTTGGATGACTGATTTGTCTATGTCGTATTGTATTGGAGCGGCAATGAGTCGAGCGTTACTATATTCATAGAAACTTGATATGGATTTAAGCCATTGATTATTTACCCAGCAATCTGCATCCGTTGTAATTATTAAGTCTCCTTTGGATAAATTGATGCCTAAAGCTAAAGCTCCTTTTTTACCAATGTTTTTATCTGAATAGATGATATTAATGCTATCACTTAATATCGATCGGGCTTGGGCTGATGTGTCATCTGTACTTGCATCATCGATAACTATTATTTCTAATAAGTCAGTGGGGTAGCCACATTTTAAAATGGATTCAATACAAGTTTTAATATTTTCTCCCTCGTTTCGAGCCGCTATTATTATACTTATTGAGGTATTGGGGCGGTGTTTCCTGGGTATGTTCCACTCAGGTGTGTTTTCCCAGCCTGTAAGTATTCTGGAAATCATCATTACATATCCAAAAGCAACACAGACTGTAAATATAAATAGACCTATCTCCAAGATGATGTATAATTCGGTGAGTTAGTGAATTGTTGATTAGGGGAGGGGGTTAGAACATATTGTCATATTCATTATTCGGCTTTGCTTGCGGCTCCGCCTTTGGCTCTACAGAGGGCAATTTAAGGAAGTCTTCTTCTTCACTTACCTCTTCGTAGTCTACGAACTCTTCAGACTCTTCTGGGGCCTCCTGAGGGGCATGCTGGTTGAATACCTTTTTGATTTTCTTTTTCACAAAGTACTTACTTAATAAGAAGCCACCTGTCAATGCACCTATAATGCCTGGTATAACAGGAAACCATAATGCCGATAGTATAACAATCCCGAGAGGGATGAGTGGGTTTTTCTTTGCTAGTGTTATAAAAGCTTTGCCAAGGCTAAGAGCTCCTTTGGGATCTATGGCTACACCTGCTATTAATAATACTGGAGATAACCAAAAGAGTAATGTGAATACTCCTTTGATAACCATGTATGCAAGAAGTAGTCCTAGGATAAGCATAATTATTGATCCGATCATTCCGAAAGGTCCACCTCCACCGCTGCCATTCGGATTACCGCCTAATCTATATTGTCTTACTGTTGTCATTGTATATTTGCTTTGCCAATAGAATCCATAAAATTAGTCTTTTGTTCTGTAATTGGATTCATAATCGACAAAAGATGTGAATAACTCCATAAAATCAATAGATGAATGGTATGTAATATGTAAGTTTTTAATAAAATGGATTTAAGTATATGTAATATATAAAACATATTATAAAAATTTATATTCGTTTATTTTCTAAACATATTATAGAAAAGTAACATGTGTGGTGTTTTGGCAAATTTTATACTGGTAAATGGGTGTAATGCCAAAACTATAAATATTTATTGTGGAATTATTGAGAATTATTGAGGTCGAAGGGGGCGGTAGATATTGACTGTTTCGACCAAAACGAGTAGAAATAAAGGGCAAGAGTGAAAAAATGCGCAAATGCATGTTGTCTATTTAATAAAATAATCCTACATTTGCACTCGCTTTTGGGGAAGCCTTGGTTTTTCCAAAATATTCAATATAAATAAAGATAAAAATAGGTAGCATATGCCAACTATTAATCAGTTAGTAAAAAAGGGAAGAAAGAAGATTGTAGAAAAGAGTAAATCAAGAGCTCTTGACTCATGCCCTCAACGAAGAGGAGTATGTACAAGAGTATATACTACAACTCCAAAGAAGCCTAACTCAGCACTTAGAAAAGTAGCTAAGGTGAGACTTACAAACGGTATCGAAGTTATCGCATACATTCCTGGAGAAGGTCATAATTTACAAGAACACTCAATCGTATTGATTAGAGGGGGAAGAGTAAAAGATTTACCTGGGGTAAGATATACAATCGTAAGAGGAGCTCTAGATACAGCCGGTGTTGCAGATAGAACTCAAAGTAGATCTAAGTACGGTGCTAAGAGACCAAAGAAATAAATAATATCCATTTATCAAGAATAGATAAGAAATGAGAAAAAGAAAGCCAAAAAAGAGAGTCATCCAACCAGATCCAAGGTTTAATGATATAATGGTAACTCAATTCGTAAACAACCTGATGTTAGCTGGTAAGAAAAGTACAGCTTTCAGAATATTTTACGAAGCAATGGACAAGATTCAAGAACGTACTGGAGAAGATCCGCACAAAGTATGGAAGGATGCATTAGTCAATACTACTCCTGCTGTAGAAGTGAGGTCAAGAAGAATTGGTGGAGCAACGTTCCAGATTCCTACTGAAATCAGAGCTTCGAGAAAATTATCGATCGGAATGAAATGGTTGGTAAGATTTTCAAGAGCAAGATCTGGTAAAGGAATGGCTGAAAAATTAGCTTCAGAGCTAATTGCAGCAAGTAAAAATGAAGGAGCTGCAGTGAAAAGAAAAGAAGATACGCATAAAATGGCGGAATCTAACAGAGCATTTGCACACTTCAGAGTTTAGTACTTAGGAGTTAAATGTTTTTTCTACCACATCAAAACGCTCTTCATTCTTAAATATTAGTTTTTGAATAAGTGTTTTTGCGGTAACTTAGAAATAATAATAAAATAGGTTAGCGGATTTTTTTCTTCTAACCTATTTCTTTTAGATATAATACATAATCACATATAGATATCATGTCAACAAATTTAAAATTCACTAGAAATATTGGTATTGCTGCGCACATTGATGCGGGTAAAACTACAACAACAGAAAGAGTACTATACTATACAGGTATGAGCCACAAGATTGGTGAAGTACATGATGGTGCAGCTACAATGGATTGGATGGAGCAGGAGCAAGAAAGAGGTATTACTATTACTTCTGCAGCTACAAAAACCAACTGGAACTGGAAAGATCAAGATTTTCCGATGAACATCATTGATACTCCTGGTCACGTTGATTTTACAGTAGAGGTGAATAGATCTTTGAGAGTACTTGATGGTCTTGTGTTTTTATTTTGTGCTGTATCTGGTGTTGAGCCACAATCTGAAACTAACTGGAGATTGGCTGATAACTATAATGTGCCAAGAATCGGTTTCGTAAATAAAATGGACAGATCTGGTGCTGATTTCTTTACTGTTGTAAAAGATGTAAAAGATAAATTAGGTTCTGATGCAATTCCATTACAAGTTCCTATCGGAGCTGAAGAAACATTCAAAGGAGTTGTTGATCTTATCACTGGTAAGGCAATCGTTTGGAATGAAGAAGATATGGGTGCTACGTACAAGGAGATTCCTGTACCTGAAGATTTGGTTGATGTAGTTGCTGAGTGGAGAGAAAAGTTATTGGAGGCAGTTGCTGAGTATGACGAGACTCTAATGGAAAAGTATTTCGAGGATCCTGATTCTATTACAGAGCAGGAAATGATCAATGCTGTAAGAGGAGCTGTACTTGATAACAAGTTCGTACCTATGATGGCTGGATCTGCCTTCAAAAATAAAGGAGTACAAGCGGTACTTGATGCAGTTTGTGCATATTTACCATCACCTTTAGATATAGAAGCTGTAACGGGGACTAATCCTGATACAGATGAGCCGGAATTAAGAAAGCCATCTGTAGATGAGCCTTTCTGTGCATTGGCATTTAAGATTGCAACTGATCCATTCGTAGGTAGGTTAGCATTCTTTAGAGTATATTCTGGAGCACTTGATGCTGGGTCTTATATTTTGAATACAAGATCAGGTAACAAAGAAAGAATTTCAAGGCTTTACCAAATGCACTCAAACAAGCAGAATGCAATTCCAAGAGTAGAAGCTGGAGATATTGCTGCAGGTGTAGGATTTAAGGATTTGAGAACTGGAGATACAATTTGTGACGCAAGTGCACCTATCGTGTTAGAAAGTATGGTATTCCCTGAACCAGTAATCGGTGTTGCAATTGAGCCAAACTCTCAGAAGGATTTGGATAAGTTAGGTATGGCTTTGTCAAAGTTAGCTGAAGAAGATCCAACTTTCAAAGTAAGGTACGATGAAGATACAAACCAGACAGTAATCTCAGGAATGGGAGAACTTCACTTGGAGATCATTATCGATAGATTAAAAAGAGAATTTAAGGTTGAATGTACTCAAGGAGCTCCACAAGTAACTTACAAAGAGGCATTGACTGTATTGGTTGATCATACTGAAAAGTTGAAGAAGCAATCAGGTGGATCTGGACTATTTGCACAGATGTCATTCAGATTGAGTCCTGCGGATCAAGAATTTTTAGATTCTGATGAATTTAAATCAGGTAAGAAGAAGCTTCAGTTTGTTAATAAAATTGTAGGTGGATCTATTCCTAAGGAATTTTTCCCTTCTATCGTAAAAGGTTTTACTGCTATGATGAATAATGGTATAGTAGCCGGATACAAGATTGATAGTATGAAAGTTGAGCTTTACGATGGTAATACTCACGCAGTGGATAGTAAGCCTATCGCATTTGAACTTTGTGCAAAAGAAGGTTTCAGAGCGGCAGCGGCTAAATGTAAGCCTGTATTACTAGAGCCTATCATGAAATTGACTATCGTTACTCCAGAAGAGTACACAGGGTCAGTTATTGGTGATATGAACAGAAGAAGAGGTCTTCCAAAAGGACAAGAGCCTAGATCTGGAGGAGCTGTAACTATTGATGCAGAAGTTCCATTGTCTGAAATGTTCGGATATGTAACAGATTTAAGAACGATTACTTCAGGAAGAGCAAGTAGTACTATGGAGTTTTCACACTTCAATCCTGCTCCTAAGAGTATAGTAGAGAAAGTAATGGCAGAATCTAGAGGAGAATAATTTAGATTTATTGCTTAAAATATAAGGGTCTAGTCTTAATTGATTAGGCCCTTTTTTTCGTTTTGTTGTAAAATGAAAAAAGACGGTCTTTTAGAACCGTCTTTTTTTTGGCTAGCTGGGTCAGCATATCGTGATAACATGAAAAAAATATAGATCAACACCTTAATTGGAGTCTTATATTTTAATTTCAATATAAAATTAACTATCTTTTTATTCTAGAATAGCCATAACGCGTGAGTGCGTATATTTTAGCGGCGAGTGCCTCATATGAATTATCGAATGAAATTTGTGAAGTTTTTTTTATGTTTTTTGCTTTTTGGAATTGTTAAGGTATCCTTCTCTCAAGGTCTGCACTTTGATCAGTATACCACTGATGATGGTTTACCGAGTAATACCGTATATCAAATAGTTCAGGATAGTTCTGGTTTGATTTGGATGGGTACGGAAAATGGTTTGGTGTCCTATGATGGTGTTTCTTTTAAGCGGTTTTCAAATACAAGGCTTAGGGATAATGATATTCTTAAGTTAACAATTAGTAAAGATGGGCATGTTACATTTAGTAATGTTTCCAACCAATACTGCAGACTAGAGGGAAGTGAATTGGTGATTGTGGATGTTAATTTCAGGAAATTTCATGATATCAGAAGTACAAAAAATCATGATTTTATTATCTCCTTTAATGACCTTATAAATAATACTTTGTACAAATACGAGGACAGTTTAATCCTTGAAGATATAGGGAGTTTTTTAGCAATAGATTTCGATTTGGGGAAGCAGTTTTCCTTGTTCAATCATTGCGATGATTCTAATAATACTGAAGAAAATGCTGATATAGCAAATTATTATTTTCCGTCTTATGAATTTGGTCAAGCTTCGGTGTTTAAAGCTAAAATTGATAACCAATATTATGTATGGCGTGAGGCCAAGATTTGGCAGGTAGATTCTACACTGTTTAATGACATTAGTCTCAATACTTCTACTTACCTGTTTGAAGGAGATGACATGATTTTTATAACAACCTCCGAGGGCTTAGTTATCTATGATTATGTTTCTAGCGAATCCAAGATTGTACTGCAGAATTTCGAGATTAATTATGGTTTTATTGATAAGGAAAAGAATATATGGTTGAGTACTGTCAACGATGGGGTATTAAAGATAATTAATTACGATTTTGAAATTCTATCCGCCGAGGATTTTGGTGAAGACCTTAGAGATGTCAAACAGCTCGGAGAAAGTATACTTTCATTCTCCTTTTCCCACCTGAATATTTATAATAATAGCCTTGAATTGGTCAGTAGTATTCCATTTGAGTTTGAACAAGATAGGCATCTCCTATTAGTTGATGAGGATATTTACATTGTCGATTATAGTTTGATAAGGAAATTTGATATTAATGGCGAAGAAAGGGGAGTAGATGAATCAAGTGTATTGCTGAAGGTTATCGACAAAATTGATGAACATATTTATATAGCAAATCAAAGAGGTTTTTATCGTTTGAACAAAAGTGTATTACCCATAGGGCGTGATTTTAAGAATTTTATTTTTATTAGTGACCTAAATAGGATTAATGTCATTGAGGGATCAAATTCTAATCGCTTTATTTTTGTAGGTGCTGATAATGGCTTATTTCGATTTGAGAAAGAAAATATTAAGTCTAAGCCATCTATAAGCGCTCTGGAGTCAAAGAATATTCGAAGTTTGGCTTTGGGTGATTCAGAAACGTTGTGGATCGGAACATCTAATGATGGACTTTATTCCTTGGATAAAGATGAAAAAATAGATTCAATTGATATATTTAATTGTATTGGCTCTAATGTAATAAACGATATAGTCCAATATGATAATTATTTATTCGTAGCTACCGCATCAGGAGTAGCAAGATATGATTTGAGTACAGAGAGTTGTAGTGTATTAAACGAATATAGAGGGTTGTTGACAAATTCAATTAGAAAAATATTTGTAAAATCTTTGGATTCTATTTTCATTACTCAGAATAAGGAGTTGATAATGATCAATAATACTCTATTCGATAAGCCCTCAATTAATCCAATACTTGTTTTGAAGGATATATATGTAAATAATAAGCGGAGTATACTTAAGGATTTGGTTCTTTCATTTGCGCACGATGATAATAACATTGAATTTCAATTTGATTATTTTACTTACAGGAATGTTGGCAATAAAATGTTGCAATATAAATTTAGCGATGATAGTTTATGGATAACGTCAAATGATTTAAATTTAAGGTTTCCCTCATTGGAGCCAAGTACATACTCTCTGGACGTTAGAGGTAGATTTGCAAATATAGAGCACACCGATACTCGTTCATTCGTGTTTACAGTCAATCCACCTTGGTGGGAGACTTTATGGGCACGATTTTTAGGTTTATGTATAGCTGGGTTTATGTTATATATGTACATATCAAGAAGAAGTCGCAGAGTGCGAGAACAAGAGTTATTGAAAAGAGAAAATTTAGAGCAGCTTGAAGCTTCTAAAAGAGATTATTTGCAACAAATTAATAAAGTGAAAGATCAGGCATTGCAATTGCAAATGAATCCTCACTTCATATTTAATGCGATGAATGCGATTCAGAATTTTATAACAAGTGGGAGAGAGAAAGATGCAACAATCTATCTGGCAAAATTCGCTAAGTTAATACGACTCATATTTGAATATTCGAATGCAAATTTAATTACTATTGAAGCGGAGCTAGAGTTTTTGAAACTCTATATTGAATTGGAACAATTAAGGTTCCAGGGAAGAGTCAAATGCGTGCTTGAGATAAGTGATACTATAGAGGATTATAAAGATTTTTTACGCGTACCCCCATTACTTATACAGCCAATAATAGAGAATTCTTTTAAACATGGTCTATTTCACAAGTTAGATGGGGGAGTAATAGATATTAGGTATGATTTAGTTGGTAATACAATAATTACAGTAATAGAAGATAACGGTATAGGGAGAGCTTCATCAAGGGACATGAAGAGTAATGAATCATCTAAAGAACGGCATTCAGGATTGAAGAATATTAAGGAGCGTCTTGAGATATTTAAATTCAATATGCCAAATGATGAAAATATTATGTTAATTGAAGATCTGTTTTGTGAAGGGAAACCTTCTGGTACAAGAACAACAATAAAAGTTACTATAGATGAGAACAAATAAACAATTTCTTAAAGCGTATATAATAGAGGATGAAATAGCCGGGTTTGAGAATTTGTCACAAATCCTTAAAAAATACTGTAGTAATATACTATTAATAGGTAATGCATTCACAATTAAAGACGCAGTAGCTGAAATACCAGCATTGGACCCAGATATAGTGTTTTTGGATATTGAATTGCCTCAAGAAAATGGTTTTCAGTTATTCAAATATTTTCCAAATCATCGGTTTGATATCATTTTCACGACTGCTTATTCTGAGTATGCTATAAAGGCGTTTAATTATTCTGCAATCCACTATATTTTAAAGCCTATTGATATTGACGAACTGCAAAAAGCACTTAAGAAAGTTAATGTTAAGTCAAAAGATATAGCAAAAGAGGAACAATTAGCTGTTTGGAGTGATGCTAAGAATAATAATTTAAATAGAATTGTATTACCGACTACTGAGGGGCTGCACTTTATAAATGTAGAGGATATTATATGGTGTGAAGCAAAATCTAACTATACTCATTTTTATATAATAGGGGATAGAAATTTACTTGTCTCCAAAAGCTTAAAAACGTATGAAGAAATTCTTTCAGAGCAGTCATTTTTTAGAGCTAGTCGATCAAGTTTAATAAATGTCAATCATATAGTGCATTGTAGTAATCACAGGAAAATGGAGGTGACTATGACAGATGGATCAATCATACTGTTAAGCGAAAGAAGGAAGGCTTCCTTCAAAGAATTAGTTATGACGGATTTGGGAATTGAGTAGTAGGTTACTTATTTGAGGATAGACTCGCTATTGTTTTGTAACAATTTGCCATGTTTTGACTTAATATCAAAAGAAATATATTTATTTTAGTGACATATGAATTTATTTACGTAGAACTTTAAGTTTCGAGGATGCTGCATTTTCCAATATTAATTTGGTTACCTTATGAACATGTAGTATAATGCAGCGAATAGAATTAACATATATTAAAAAACCTATATATGACGGGGGGTCTACGATGTGTATAGATAAATTTATTTTGGAATTATTGTAAGGATTAGTTTGCATAATTGCTTATTCATTTGTACATTTGCAGTCGATTTAGAAACAAACACTTTTAATAAAGGCTATGAATCAAAAAATTAGAATAAAACTTCGTTCTTACGATCACAATTTAGTTGATAAGAGTACGGAGAAGATCGTTAAAACTGTTCGAAACAGTGGAGCGGTTATTTCTGGTCCGATTCCGCTGCCCACTAAGAAAGAAATATTTACAGTATTGCGATCACCGCACGTAAATAAGAAATCTCGTGAGCAGTTCCAGATGAGAACACACAAACGATTGATTGAAATATTTACACCTACACAGAAAACTGTAGATGCACTATCTAAGCTTGAACTTCCAAGTGGGGTAGATATCCAAGTCAAATTGACATAATTTCATTTTTTTTGAAAATAACAAGTAGTGATTGGCATTTACGCCGACGTTGCTAGTAATTATATAAACCTATAATATGAATGGAATAATAGGTAAAAAAATTGGTATGACCAGCATCTTCAATGAAGATGGAAGGAATATTAGTTGTACGATTGTTGAAGCTACTCCAAACGTAGTTACTCAAGTTAAAAGCGAAGATACCGATGGGTATTCAGCAATACAGTTGAGTCATGGAGAAGCGAAGGCTAAAAAAGGCCGTACTTCTAAAGCTCTTCAAGGACACTATGAAAAAGCTGGTACCACACCAAAAAGAAAGTCTATTGAATTTAGAGATTGTACTTTAGCAAAATCTTTAGGTGACACTGTAGCAATTTCCGATATATTCGAAGAAGGAGATATCGTAAGAGCTATAGGGAAGTCAAAAGGTAAAGGTTTTCAAGGGGTAGTAAAGAGACACAAATTTAGAGGTGTTGGAGATGCTACACACGGTCAACATAACAGATTAAGAGCTCCTGGTTCTATTGGTGCAGCTTCTTACCCGGCGAAAGTTGTTAAAGGTATGAAGATGGCAGGAAGAATGGGTGGTGAAAGAATCACTGTTAAGAATCTTGAAGTTGTTAGGATCCTAGAAGAAAAAAATCTATTGTTAATCAAAGGTGCTATACCGGGACATAAAGGGTCTATTGTAGTTATCGAAAAATAACAAGTAAGATGAAATTAGATATAGTAAATACAACAGGTGCAACTACTGGTAAAAGTATAGAATTACCAGAAATGGTATTTGGTATTGAGCCAAATGAGCACGCTGTATATCTCGCAGTAAAGCAATATAATGCAGCACAGCGACAAGGTACACATAAAGCGAAAGAGAAGGGTGAAATCACAGCTTCTACTCGTAAGATAAAAAAGCAGAAAGGAACAGGTACAGCTAGAGCTGGTTCTTTGAAGTCAGGTGTATTTAGAGGTGGTGGTAGAATGTTTGGACCAAGACCTAGAGATTACGACTTTAAGTTGAACAAAAAGGTTAAATCCTTAGCTAGAGCGTCAGCTTTTTCTCATAAAGTGAGTAATGGTAACCTATCTGTTATTGAAGATTTTACTTTTGATGCACCCAAAACAAAGTCGTTTAAGGATGTTTTAAAAGGATTGTCTTTGGAAGGAAAGAAGTCATTGTTTATAACTACTGGCCATAATACAAATGTATATGCATCAAGTAGAAATATCCAAAGAACACAAGTTGTAAGTGTTGATGAGGTAAATACTTACCAAATCATGAATGCAAGCAATGTTGTAATTTCTGAAGGAGCAGTGGGTAAATTAAAAGAATTGTACGCCAAATAAATATAAACTAAGATGGCTAAGAATATACTTATAAAACCTATCATTTCTGAGAAATCAGAAAAATTGTCAGCGGGAACTCCAAGTCAGTACAGTTTCGTAGTGAACAAGTTAGCTAACAAAATAGAGGTGAAGAAAGCTGTAGAGGATATGTATCCTGGAGTGAAAGTAAGCAGAGTGAATACCGCTACTATGCCAGCAAAAGCTAAGTCTAGAAATACTAGGGCTGGTGTTTTGAAAGGTAGAGTTAGTGGTTACAAGAAAGCTTTTGTAACACTTGCCGAAGGCAGTGAAATAGATTTTTTCGGTGAGGTTTAACCCTCTAAGTACAAAATACTAATGTGATGAAAGCTATAGATTGATTATTGGTTCAATTATAGTTTATATAATACATACTTGATAAAAAGATAAAGACATGCCAATAAAAAAGTATAATCCGATAACACCGGGTACTAGAGCCAGAGTAGGTAATGCTTACTCAGAGGTTACTACAATGAAACCAGAAAAAAGTCTTACTAGTGGTAAGAGAAGAACTGGTGGTAGAAACCATGATGGTAAAATGACCATGAGACATATTGGAGGTGGTCATAAGAAAAAATACAGAACAATAGACTTTAAAAGAGAGAAGGATAATATTCCTGCGAAAGTAAAGTCTATAGAATACGATCCTAACAGAACTGCATACATAGCACTTTTATGGTATGCTGATGGAGAGAAACGATATATTGTTGCTCCTGATAAGTTAACTGTAGGTATGGAAATCATATCTGGAGAAAAAGCACTTCCTGAAGTTGGAAATGCAATGTTTTTAAGAGATGTTCCATTAGGTTCACCGATTCACGCAATTGAGATGACTCCAGGTAAAGGAGCGGCACTTGCTAGATCAGCTGGAACTTACGGTACATTGGTTAGTAGAGAAGGAAAGTACGTTATCGTAAAATTGCCTTCAGGTGAAGTAAGAAAAATCTTATCAACTTGCAGAGCAACAATAGGAACAACAAGTAATCCTGATCACGGTCTTACTGTACTCGGAAAAGCGGGTAGAAAAAGATGGTTAGGAAGAAGACCTAGAGTTAGGGGTGTAGCGATGAACCCAGTAGATCACCCGATGGGTGGGGGTGAAGGTAGATCTTCAGGAGGACATCCTAGGTCAAGAACTGGTATTATGGCAAAGGGTCAGAAGACTAGAAATCCTAAAAAAGCTTCAAACAAGCTTATAGTTACAAGAAGAAAGAAAAATTAATCATTAGCAATTAATACAATATAATGGCTAGATCAATAAAAAAAGGACCTTATATATTTCACAAACTTTTAGGTAAGATTGAGAAAGCACAATCATCAGAAAGAAAGTCTGTAATTAAGACTTGGTCAAGATCATCAATGATCATACCGGGAATGGTTGGATTAACTATAGCGGTTCATAATGGAAAAACTTTTGTACCTGTTTTCGTTACTGAAAATATGGTAGGTCACAAACTTGGCGAATTTTCTCCTACGAGAACATTCAAAGGCCACGGTGGTAAGAAGTAATTATTAGCGAAAGCTCGAAAAATTATATAGCATGGAAGCTGTTGCAAAATTAAGAAATTGTCCGATGTCGGCTAGAAAGATGAGAATCGTAGCTGATAATATCAGAGGAAAGTCTGTGGACGAAGCTTTAAATATTTTAAAGTTTACCAAGAAGGAAGCTGCCACTTGGTTAGAGAAAGTAGTAGTCGCTGCTGTAGCTAATTGGGAAAATAAAGGCGATATGGTATATAGTGCCGCTGATTATGATCTCAAAATAAAGACAGCCTTCGTAGATGAAGGGACAATGCTCAAGAGATTCAGGCCAGCTCCACATGGTAGAGCTCATAGAATCAGAAAGAGACAAAATCACGTAACGATCATTGTTGAAAATGTGGTTGCGATTGAAGAAACTAACTCAGTAGAACAAGCATAACTATTAAGATATGGGTCAAAAGACAAATCCAATAGGTAATAGATTAGGAATCATCCGAGGATGGGATTCTAATTGGTACGGAGGTAAAGATTTCGGAGCTAAAGTCGTAGAGGACGAGAAGATCAGAAGATATCTAAATGCGAGAATAACGAAAGGTGGTGTTGCTAGAATAGTAATCGAAAGAACTTTGAAAAGGGTTACAGTTACTATGCATACATCAAGACCTGGAATTATTATCGGAAAAGGTGGATCTGAAGTAGATAGAATTAAAGAAGAGCTCAAAAAATTGACTGGTAAAGATATCCAGATCAATATAGTAGAGATCAGAAAGCCTGAACTAGATGCGTCAATCGTCGGTGAAAGTATCGCAAAGCAGATCGAATCGAGAATCAATTATAGAAGAGCTATAAAGATGTCTATTCAATCTACTATGAGAGCTGGTGCTGAAGGTATCAAAGTTAGAATCTCAGGTAGACTTAATGGTGCAGAGATGGCACGATCTGAAGAGTATAAAGATGGTAGAACACCATTGCATACATTTAGAGCTGATATCGATTATAAGTTACATGAAGCTTTGACTGTATATGGTAAGATAGGTATCAAAGTGTGGATCTGTAAGGGTGAAGTACTTGGAAAAAGAGATCTATCACCTAATGTAGGAGTTGATTCTGGAAAAGGAGGTAGAGGAGACAGAAGAGGAGGAAGAGACAATCGAAGAGGAAACGATCGAAGAGGAAACGATAGAAGAAGATAATTAAGTCAATTTGTTGTACCTTTGCCAAACTTTTATAAAAAGTAGGTGAAAATATAAAAGCATTTATAAGATGTTACAACCAAAAAGAACAAAATATAGAAAGCAGCAGAAAGGTAGATTAAAAGGAATAGCTCATAGAGGTAGTACTATTAATTTTGGTTCTTTTGCTTTGAAGTCCATGGACGAGAAGTTTATCACAAACAGACAGATAGAATCTGCAAGGATTGCGATGACAAGGTTCATGAAAAGAGAGGGGAAGGTTTGGATAAGAATTTTTCCAGACAAACCAATAACTAAGAAGCCCGCTGAAGTAAGGATGGGTAAAGGTAAGGGTGCTCTTGATCATTATGTAGCTGCAATTAAGCCAGGTACAATAATGTTTGAAATGGATGGTGTTCCTATTGATGTTGCTCAAGAAGCAATGAGATTAGCTGCACAAAAACTTCCAGTTAAAACGAAGTTTGTTATTAGAAGAGACTTCGCATAATTGGTTAAATATTAAAGTTGAACAAATGGCAACTAAGAAATTTATAGAGCTACAAGAGCTCGCAGATGATGTTTTAAAAAACGAATTAGTAGAGGCTAAGACTGATCATAATAAGATGAAGTTTGAGCACGCTATTAAAGGATTAGAAAATCCTCTAGTACTTAGGGAGGTGAAAAAAGATATCGCTAGACTTCAGACTGAAATCAGAAGAAGAGAAATAGCGGCTATGACACCAGAGCAAATAGCTAGAAGAACTAAGATTAGAGCAAGAAGAAAATAATTCGGCTTAAACTGCAAATTAATTTAGCAATGACAGAAAGAGCATTACGTAAACAAAGAATAGGTAGAGTATCCAGTAGTAAAATGGATAAGTCAATATCTGTACTAGTTGAAAGAAAATTGAGACACCCTATTTACGGTAAATTCGTAAAGAAGTCTAAAAAGTTTATTGCACACGATGAGAAAAACGAGTGTAATGAAGGTGATAAGGTGAAGATCATGGAGTGCCGTCCTCTTAGTAAGAGAAAAAGATGGAGACTTATTGAAATTCTCGATAGGGCTAAATAGTAAATTCATAACGCTATAAATATTTTTAGCAATGATACAACAAGAATCAAGACTCAAAGTAGCTGATAATAGTGGAGCCAAGGAGGTACTATGTATAAGAGTACTAGGTGGGTCGAAAAGAAGATATGCATCTGTAGGTGACCAAATAGTGGTTACTGTAAAGCATGCTAACCCTGGTGGGGTAAAAAAAGGTACAGTATCGAGAGCTGTTATCGTTAGAACTAGAAAAGAAATTCGTAGAAAGGATGGATCCTATATTAGGTTCGATGACAATGCAGTAGTGTTGTTAACGGCAGCTGAGGAGCCAAGAGGAACTAGGATTTTTGGCCCTGTAGCGAGAGAGTTAAGAGATGGTGATTATATGAAGATTATATCTTTAGCACCTGAGGTACTTTAATTTGTTGAACATTTAGCATTTAAGAAATGAGTAACAGTAAAAGATTTGCACCTAAATTTAAGATAAAGAAGGGTGATAACGTAAAAGTGATTTCAGGTTCTAATAAAGGAACCAGTGGTAATGTACTTGAAATTCATGCTAAAACTGGTAAGGCAGTTGTAGAGGGTGTGAATTTGGCTAAAAAGCATACAAAGCCTACAAATGATAATCCTGGTGGAATTAATGAAATTTCACTTCCTATAGATATTTCAAATCTTGCATATATTGATTCAAAGTCTGGAGAAACTACGAGAGTAGGGTACAGAATAGAGGATGGTAAAAGTGTAAGATATTCTAAAAAATCTGGAGAAACTATCAAGTAATGAGATATACACCAAGATTAAAGACAAAATATAAAGAAGAGATTATCTCTGCTTTGAACGAACAATTTGGTTACAAATCAATAATGCAAGTTCCAAAATTAGAGAAAATATGTATCAATCAGGGTGTAGGTGAAGCTACACAGGATAAAAAGTTGGTAGATAATGCTCTTAATGAGATTACTAAGATTGCTGGTCAAAAAGCGGTTTCAGTAAAAGCAAGGAAATCTGTTTCGAACTTTAAGTTAAGAGAAGGTATGCCAATTGCTGCCAGAGTAACATTAAGGGATGAGCAGATGTATGAGTTCTTAGATAGATTAGTTTCTGTAGCTTTACCAAGGGTAAGGGATTTTAGAGGAATTAATGATAAGAGTTTTGATGGAAGAGGTAATTATTCTTTAGGGATAAAGGAGCAGATTATATTTCCTGAAATCGTACTTGATCAAGTTAATAAAATAACTGGTATGGATATCAACTTTGTAACTTCAGCAAAAACTGATGCAGAAGCATTAGCTTTATTGAAGGCGCTTGGGATGCCATTCAAAAATCAGAATAAGTAATATACTATGGCAAAGAAATCATTAATAGCTAGAGAAGTCAAAAGACAAAAACTAGTAGCTAAGTATGCAGAACTAAGAGCTCAGTTAAAGAAGGAAGGAAAGTGGGATGAACTGGATAAGTTACCTAAGAATTCTTCTGCAGTGAGACTTCATAATAGATGTCAACTGACTGGTAGGCCTAAGGGGTATATGAGAAAGTTTGGTATAAACAGAGTAACATTTAGACAAATGGCTCTTGATGGTAAAATACCAGGTATAACTAAGGCAAGTTGGTAAAATAGAACTAGTTTCTATTAGATAAACAAACTAATAAAAGTAAAAGATATTATAATATGATAACTACTGATCCAATAGCAGATTATCTTACGAGAATAAGAAATGCGCAGAAGGCTGGCCACAGAACCGTTGTGATTCCTGCATCAAAAATGAAGAAAGGTATTACTGAGATCCTGTATGATCAAGGTTTTATACTTAAATACAAGTTTGATGATTCTGAAGGAATTGGTGGTGTGATTAAGATTGCTATAAAGTATGATCCTGAAACTAAAGAACCTATCATAAAGAAGTTAGGTAGAATTAGTAAGCCTGGTCTAAGAAAATATTCGCCTGCAAATGAAATTCCTAGAATTATTAATGGTTTAGGAGTAGCTATCGTATCAACGTCAAAAGGTTTGATGACTGATAAGCAGGCAAGAAATGAAAATGTTGGTGGTGAACTTGTTTGCTACATATACTAATAACAATATTTTAAAAAAAATATCATGTCAAGAATAGGCAAAGCACCAGTAGCAATACCCGGAGGAGTAACCGTAACTATAGATAATTCTAATGTTGTTAAAGTTAAGGGGCCAAAAGGAGAGTTGACTCAGCAGGTTGATCAAGATCTAACCGTTGAAGTAAAAGAGGGTGAAGTAGTATTATCGAGACCAACTGACCAGATTAGACACAAAGCTGTCCATGGTTTATTTAGATCTCTTATAGCTAATATGGTTACGGGTGTAACTGATGGTTATATGAAAGAGATGGAATTGATAGGAGTAGGTTATAGAGCCGGTAACACTGGTAACCTTTTAGAGTTAACTTTAGGTTTTTCTCACCCTATTTATTTCTCAATACCTAGTGAACTTAAGTTGGAAACAAAGATGGAGAAAGGAACTCCCCCAACTGTAATATTAACGGGTACTGATAAGCAGTTGATAGGTCAAGTTGCTGCAAAAATTCGTGCCTTTAGAAGTCCAGAACCTTATAAGGGTAAAGGTATCAGATTTAAGGGAGAAGAAATTAGAAGAAAAGCGGGTAAGACAGCTGCTAAATAATTAGTGTGCACAAAGTAATGTTGCGCAAGATTAAAAATAAATACATCAGAGATGATTTCTAAATTAAAGAGTAGAAAGAGAATACAGAAGAGGATTAGGAAGAAAGTTAGTGGTGTAGCCGCTAAGCCTAGATTAGCTGTATTTAGAAGTAATAAAGCTATAGCATGTCAACTTATTGATGATATTAATGGTGTTACATTGGCTAGTGCGTCTTCTAAGGAGGTGTCGTCAGATGGGAATAAGTCAGAAATTTCTAAAAAAGTTGGTGAGTTAATTGCAAGTAAAGCGAAAGCGATTGGAATTGAGGTTGCAAAGTTTGATAGAGGTGGTAATTTATATCATGGTAGAGTTAAGTCTTTAGCTGATGGTGCCAGAGAGGCAGGTTTAAATTTTTAAAAAAGAATAAACGATGGCAAAAAATACTGATAGAGTAAAACCGGCTGATGCTGAACTTAAAGAAAAGTTAGTTAATCTAAGTCGTGTTGCTAAAGTAACTAAAGGGGGTAGAACATTTAGTTTTTCTGCACTTGTAGTAGTGGGTGATGAAAAAGGAACTGTTGGGCACGGTCTTGGTAAAGCAAGGGATGTATCTGAGTCGATTTCAAAGGCTGCTGATGATGCTAAGAAAAATCTTGTGAAAGTACCTATTTTTAATGGTACTATTCCTCACGAGCAGTTAGGAAAATATGGTGCTGGTAAGGTTTTAATAAAGCCAGCTGCAGATGGTACAGGTGTTATCGCCGGTGGTGCAATGAGAGCTGTATTAGAAATTGCGGGTGTACATAATGTATTAGCAAAATCTCAAGGGTCTTCAAATCCGCATAATGTTGTGAAAGCAACTGTTGATGCATTAAGAAGGTTAAGAAGTCCTTTACAAATAGCTAAAGACAGAGGTATATCATTGAATAAACTTTTTGAAGGATAGTCAATACTTAAAGACCATGATGAAATTAAAAGTTACTCAAGTAAAGAGTGTTATAGACAGAACTAAAAGACAAAAAGATACAATGTATGCTTTGGGTCTTAGAAAAATGAACCAAGTTGTAGTAAAAGAAGCTACTCCACAGATAGTTGGAATGCTTGGTAAAGTGAAACATTTAGTTAATATCGAAGAGGCGTAAACCTTCGAAGAAAGATACAAAGTTATGGAACTGCATAATCTTAGGCCTGCTAAAGGGGCAACAAAGTCAGATAAAAGAATTGGTAGAGGTCAAGGAGCTGGTACAGGTGGTACTGCTGGTAGAGGTCATAAAGGTGCTAAATCTAGATCTGGGTATAGTAGGAAAAGAGCTTTTGAAGGTGGACAAATGCCACTTCAGATGAGACTTCCTAAAAGAGGATTTAAGAATATAAATAGAGTAGAGTATGTCGGAATTAACGTTGCGAGACTTCAGGATTTATCTGTTAAATATAATTTGTCTGAAATTTCTGAAGCAACTTTAGCGGCGGCTGGTGTAATAAAGAAGAATGATATAGTTAAGGTACTAGGAAATGGTGAGATTTCTACAAAGTTGACAGTTTCAACTAGTGCGATTTCAACATCTGCCAAGGAGAAGATCGAAGCTGCAGGTGGTTCTGTTAATATTGGATAAGAAATAGAAATGAGCAAGTTCATAGAAACAATAAAGAATATTTGGAAGATTGATGAGTTAAGGGGAAGAATCCTGTTTACTTTATTAATTTTGGCTGTCTACCGATTAGGTTCGTTCATAGTACTTCCGGGTGTTAATCCTGATGTGTTGGACACAGCTTCTCAAGGAAATGGTGGTCAAGGTTTATTAGGTTTGATTAATATTTTTACTGGTGGAGCATTTAATAAGGGCGCAATTTTCGCTTTAGGAATAATGCCTTATATAACAGCTTCTATTATTATTCAGTTGTTAGGTTTTGCTGTTCCTTATTTCCAAAGACTTCAACAAAAAGAAGGAGAGTCTGGAAGAAAGAAGATTACACAAATTACAAGAATGTTAACGGTTGCGATTACACTTGTTCAGGGTAGTGGTTACTTAGCTTACATAACATCACAAGGGGCTATGTCTCCACACATATCACAGTCAATATTCTGGTTTAGTAATATAATAATACTATCATCAGGAACTATATTTGCAATGTGGTTAGGTGAAAAGATTACAGATAGAGGAATAGGTAATGGTATATCATTGTTGATAATGATAGGTATTATAGCGTCTTTACCTGGAGCTTTTATAGCTGAGGTTCAGGCAAAATTTGCTGGTACGCCTTTGGTATTAATTATTGAGTTCGCGATTTTCTTTTTAGTAGTTATTGCTACTATACTGATTGTGCAAGGAGTAAGAAGAATTCCTATACAATTTGCAAAGAGAATGGTTGGGAGATCATCAGGTGATTTACCTTCAGCTGGGGCTAGAGATTTTATTCCATTAAAAGTGAATGCTGCCGGTGTAATGCCGATAATATTTGCTCAAGCAATAATGTTTTTGCCTTTAACTATAGCACAGTTCTTTAATGAGAATGCTGCGGCAGAAAGTTCTTTTCTTGCTTCTTTAAATGATTGGAAGTCAATACCATATAATGTTGTTTTCTTTTTACTAGTAGTAATATTTACTTATGTATATACTGCTCTATTAGTAAATCCACAACAGTATTCAGAATATTTAAAAAGACAAAATTCGTTTATTCCTGGAATTAAGCCAGGAAGTCAAACGCAAGATTATATAGATACATTAACGACAAGAATAACATTACCTGGTTCTGTTTTTCTAGGTCTAATATCTATTTTACCAGCTTTCATAGCAAAATTTGGCGTGAATGATGCGTTTGCTTTATTCTTTGGAGGAACTTCCCTACTTATATTAGTGGGTGTGGTTTTAGATACTCTTCAACAAATTGAAAGCTACCTTTTAATGAGGAAGTATGATGGGCTTGTTAAGTCTGGAAGATTAAAGGGAAGAAGTGGTATGCAGCAAATTGGTGCAAGCTTTTAAATTAAATAGTTAATTTTTCTTATTAATCGTTGGATAGTCAATTGGTTAGTAATGCAAGATATATTTATAGGGTTACTAAAGTGTTTCTCTAAAGCCAAGTCTTATTCATTTAATAATGATTTGGTGGTACTTAAAATATAGTTTATTAAAAAGAAATATATTTAGGTATCGTAATGGAATTTTGTTGATTAAATTATTTCCTATAGAGTGGGTTTAAATATAATTGTTGTAAAACGGTAGTATTTAAATTAAAAGAGCGTTATTTGCACTCCGAAAAAAGGGGTTTTATATAAAACGCCCAATTTATAGAGTAGTTTAATTGAAGGTACTTACTAAAGAATATAATGGCAAAACAAGAATTAATAAAACTAGACGGTATAATAGATGAAGCATTATCAAATGCTATGTTTAGAGTTCGATTAGAAAATGGGCATTTAATAGTCGCTACAATATCAGGTAAAATGAGGATGAATTATATCAGAATCTTACCTGGGGATAAAGTAGCTGTGGAAATGTCGCCTTATGATTTGTCAAGAGGTAGAATAACATACAGATATAAATAAACCGGAAGGCGTTAAATATATATACTAATGAAAGTAAGAGCATCAGTAAAGAAGAGATCTGCAGATTGCAAGATCGTTCGAAGAAAAGGGAGACTTTATGTTATAAACAAAAAGAATCCGAGATTTAAGCAAAGACAAGGTTAATAATCTAAAGTATAATAACATGGCAAGAATTGCTGGGGTAGATTTACCTAAAAACAAAAGAGGTGTTATTGGTCTGACCTATATCTATGGTATTGGAAGGACTAGGTCTGAAGAAATTTTAGCGATAGCTGAGATTTCTGTTCACACTAAAGTGAAGGAATGGACAGATGACAATATTAAAATGATTTCTGGTCTTATTCAGAATCAGTACAGAGTAGAGGGAGAATTAAGAAGTGAAATCCAAATGAATATCAAGAGATTGATGGATATTGCTTGTTATAGAGGACTACGTCACAGGAAAGGCTTGCCTTTAAGAGGACAGAGAACTCAGACTAACGCTCGTACTAGAAAGGGTAAGAAGAAGACTGTTGCTAACAAGAAGAAAGTAACTAAATAACAAATTTTAATTAGTTAGAATTATGGCTAAAGGAAAAAAAGTTAAGAAGAGGAATGTAAAAGTTGATTCAGCTGGTATAGTTTATATTCAAGCGAGTTTCAATAATATTATTATCTCTATTACTAACAAACAAGGTCAAGTAATAAGTTGGTCTTCTGCTGGAAAAGCTGGGTTTAGAGGTTCTAAGAAGAATACTCCATATGCAGCTCAAATGGCAGCTAATGATGCGGCTTCTGCTGCATACGAAGCTGGAATGAGAAGTGCGGAAGTATTTGTTAAGGGTCCTGGATCAGGTAGAGAGTCTGCTATTAGAGCAATAGATGGTTCTGGTATCAAGGTATCTAAGATCAAAGATGTTACTCCTATACCTCATAATGGGTGTAGACCTCCGAAGAAAAGAAGAGTTTAATTTTCAGTTTATTTAACTGATAAAATATATAGTCAATGGCAAGATATACTGGACCAAGAACTAAAAAAGCGAGAGCCTTAGGCGAAGCGATATTCGGTGCTGATAAAGCATTTGAAAGAAGAAAGTACCCCCCAGGACAACATGGTGGAGGTGGTAGTGGTGGAAAAAGACGTAAGCAAAAGTCTGATTATGCCCTACAATTAATGGAAAAGCAGAAAGCTAAATATACCTATGGTATGCTTGAGCGTCAGTTTAGAAACTTGTTTAAGAAGGCAAGTAGAAAAAGTGGTGTAACTGGTGAAATCTTACTTCAATATTTGGAAGGAAGATTGGATAATACCGTGTTTAGATTAGGAATTGCTCCAACAAGAAGAGGTGCAAGACAGTTAGTCGGACATAAGCATATTATGGTGAATGGTATTGTTACAAACGTACCTTCTATGCTACTAAAGCCAGGAGACGTTGTTTCTGTTAGAGGTAAAAGTAGAAATCTAGAAGTAATAGATAATTCTGTTAAATCAAAATCTGATGTTAGAAATTGGGGTTGGTTAGAGTGGAATACTGATAGAATGGAAGGTAAATTCCTAGCTTATCCAGAGAGAGACAAAATTCCTGAAAAGATTAACGAACAGTTGATCGTAGAATTATACTCTAAGTAATAAATTGAAATGGCCATCTTATAGATGGTCTATTTCTATTTTTTCCCGTTTCACAAAAAAACTAAGACTGAATGAGCATTCTAAATTTTCAAAAGCCTGAAAAGATATTATTACAAAAAGCTGATGAATTTGATGGAACTTTTGAATTTAAACCTTTAGAGCCAGGATTTGGTCAAACTATTGGTAATTCATTGAGAAGAGTTTTATTGTCTTCACTAGAAGGATATGCAATATCAGCTGTAAGGATAGCAGGTGTAGATCACGAATTTTCAACTATACAAGGAGTAGTTCAAGATGTAGTCGATATCATACTAAATTTGAAGCAAGTTAGATTAAAACCAATGATTGTTGATGAAAACAATACAGAGGAAAAGATCTATTTAACAATAACAGGTAAAGAGGAGTTTAGAGCTGGTGATATTGAAGCTAGTACTAATGTCTTTAAAGTAATGAACCCGGATCTATTGATTTGTCAAATGGAACCATCAGTAAACTTGGAAATTGAGTTTACGGTAACGAAGGGTAGAGGTTATGTACCAGCTGAAGAGAATTTGCCTAAGGATGCACCTATTGGTGTAGTACCTGTAGATGCTATCTATACACCAATAAAAAAGGTAGCATATAAGATTGAGAATACAAGAGTAGGTCAGAGAACAGATTATGAAAAATTAACTGTTGAAATTAAAACTGATGGTACTATTCATCCTGAAGAAGCGGTTAAAGAAGCTTCAAGGATATTGATTCAGCATTTGATGTTAATCACTGATGAAAATATTACTTTCAATGATTCTTCTTCAAGAGAAGAAAATATTGTTGACGAGCATATTCTTCATATGAGAAAGCTTCTTAAAACTTCATTAGAAGATTTAGATCTTTCTGTTAGGGCATATAATTGTCTTAAAGCAGCGAAGATAAATTCTTTGGGTGAGATGGTAAGATATGATACTCATGAGTTATTGAAGTTCAGAAATTTCGGTAAGAAATCTCTTGTAGAAATAGAAGAATTATTACAGAATAAAGGTTTAACATTTGGTATGGATTTATCGAAGTATAAGTTAGACGAAGATTAAATAAATAAATTTATTCGCTCAGCTCCAAATTGTATTTGGGAGATCATATAACATTTGTTAACATTACTGTAGACAACCTAAAGGCTGATATTTGGTTTCAGTAAAGTGACAAAACGTAATTCATATATATAATGAGACACGGAAAGAAGTTTAATCATTTAAAGAGAAAGAAAGGGCACAGAGATGCTACTTTAAGAGCATTATCAGTTTCATTGATCATGCACAAAAGAATAACTACGACTTTAGCAAAAGCTAAAGCATTGAGGTTATTTGTAGAGCCAGTTATGACTAAGTCAAAGAGTAATACTACTCATTCAAGAAGATTAGTATTTTCTAGCTTGATGCATAAAGAAGCTGTTAAAGAGCTTTTTAATGAAGTAGCTGGGAAAATAGCTGATAGACCAGGTGGTTATACTAGAGTTATAAAAACAGGGTTTAGAAAAACAGATTCTGCTGAAATGGCAATAATAGAATTAGTTGATTATAATACTGATTATGCATCAGGTAGTTCAGCTACTAAATCTAGTGGAAAGAGAAGTAGAAGAGGTAGTAAAAAAGCAGTTGCTACTCCTCCTGTAAGTTCAAATGAAGAAGAATAATTAAGTTCTTTATAAAAATATAAAAGGGTATTACTTTAATTAGTAGTACCCTTTTTCTATTAATTTAATGTGATATATCTTAATAGATATATTCTATGGTTTCAATTTTAAGGTGATTGAGTTTAAATAATAGACAGTATTAGTATTCTATTATCATTTAGTCTTGACGCTTTTTTTTATCGTATGATTTTTTTTAAAATGTATTCTATCTCTATGATAGTTTGATTTTTGAGTTCTCTTTAATAATAGCTTTGTTAAAATCAGTGTTAATTAGGATATACAAGCCTATTATAAAGAATACAGCTAGTGCTAGTACACTATATCGCATATCACCAGTAAGATTATCAACTATACCAAATGCCATCGTTCCTGCTACGATAGCGACTTTGTAAAGAACATCATAGAAGCTGAAATATGATGTAACATCAGGAGAATTATTATCTATCATTTTAGAATACGTAGACCTTGAGACTGATTGAATACCACCCATAACTAAACCTACTGCGGCAGAGATAAAATAGAATAGTGTTTTTCCTGAGCAAAAGTGAGCAGCAATACAAATTACTAACCATATGGAAACCATAATAATTAGAGCTTTTTTATTTCCTAATCGGTCACTTATTGTAGCGAATAAGTAAGCACCCGCAATACCAACCAGTTGAAGTACAATAACTATGATTATCATTTCACTAGCTTCGAAGTGAAGAATTTTTTCTGCGAATGGTGTAGCTAAATAGATAATTGTTTGTACACCAGCAGAGTAGAAGAAAAAAGCTGCAAGAAATTTTCTCACATCCTTTTTATGTTTCAGTTCTCGAGCTACTTTCTTTATTTCGTTGAATCCTTTTTTGAATACATTTTTATCAGTGAATATCTTCTGATCTTTAGGTAAGTATTTAAATGTAATAAGAGCAAATCCTAACCACCAAACACCAACGAGTACAAACCCAATACGTGCAGGCATTCGATCATCTACGATACTATACCAATCAGGTTTTAAAACCATAGATAGAATAAACAGCAGTAATATAACACTTCCAATATATCCTGCGGCAAATCCCTTGGCACTTACCTTATCATATCTATCCTCAGTTACGATTAATGGCAAATAGGAATTATAAAAAACAATACCACCCGCGAACCCTATGGTTGCTAGAATGAACGCTGATGTGCCAAGCCATAAATGTGATTCATCACTAAAGAACCATAATGACATGCAAGCTAGTGAGCCCATAAATGTAAACATCTTTAGAAAGAACAGTCGTTTGCCAGTGTAGTCGGCTATACCTGATAAAATAGGGGATAGTAGCGCAATTAGTATATAAGAAAAGGCAACGGCAAAACTATATAATGATGTATTGGTAAATGTTTGTCCTCCGAGCTCTATGATATCGGGTGTATTTTTAACAAAATATACAGGGAAGATGGCTGTCGATATCACCAAAGCATAAGCTGAATTGGCCCAGTCGAATAATGCCCAGGCATTAATAGTCTTTTTTACATTTTTAATGATTTCGGCCATAAAGTTTTATATTTAGTAAGCTAAGATAGTATAACCATGTTAATATGCTAATTGTCGTTAAGTATGCTTCGAATCTATAAGCCAATTAAGTCTTAACATAAGTCGCCTTTTTCTAATTAAGTTAAAGATTCTCTTATTCTTTCGTTAAAAATTACCAAAGATTGTGTGGTTCTGTTACTTTTGGGGTTTTTACGACGATATCGTATTGGTAAAGGGCTTAAACATGTTAATTATACAGCCTATATTATTACTTAAAAACATACAAATGAATAATTTTAAAAGAGCGGCGATAACAATAATGATGGCAATATTTGTTGTCTCTACATCATGGTCTCAAAAATTTGGACACATAAACTCTCAGCAATTATTAGTTGAGTCTCCTCTTGTGAAGGAAGCCGATGGCGAGATCACTGCTTATCAAAATACGTTGATAAAGAAAGGCGAAGCCATGGTTAAGAAATTTGAAGGGGAGTATGAAACTTATGTAAAGGATAGAGATGCTGGAATATTAAGTCAAATACAAATTCAACAGAGAGAAAGTGCGCTTCAAGCAACTCAGCAGTCAATTCAAAAGTATGAACAAGAGGTTCAGCAGAAGTTGGCTATGAAAAGAGAAGAACTATATAAGCCTATCTTGGATAAAGTGAAAGTCGCTATTGATAATCTTGGTAAATCTGGTGAGTATACTATGATTTTTGATACTTCTACAAATGGACTTTTATTTGCAATGGAAGGTGAGGATTTATTAGCTAAGGTAAAAGCAAATTTAGGTTGGTAATGTAACTGACTTGAAAAGATATTTTTTGAATGGCTTCCAATTTTGGGAGCCATTTTTAATTTACATATACTTACCGCTTACCGATATGAAGTTTCAGATAATTTTGAAGCATACTTCTATCAACTACACCAATTAGATCATTGTCTTCTATGATAGCTGCAATAGCTATTCCTTCTTTATTCATTTTCTCAAATAGGTTTTTAAGAGTCACATCCTTGGTAACTCTTAATATTTTTGGACTCATGTACTCATTTGCTGTTGTAGAGTCTAAGATGTTATCCTTTGAAGCTTGTTTTAAGAACAGCTCAGGGATTACACCAGAAATATTATCCATAGAGTCAAATATTAAATAATTCTTCTCTCCTCCTCTTATGTACTTGTCAAACATTGTGCGTAGGGGTTCTGAAATATGAATTTTACTAAATTCAGTTTTCATAATGTCGTTGACTATAGCTTTATCAAGTATACTCTCTATTATTACTTGGTTGTTTTCTGCTCCAGCCATGACAAAAACAAAAATACCAATGAATATCAGCATATAATCTTTTGAGAAAACAGCAAACCCTATAAAGCCTACCGCTAATATTCTACCAATTAAAGCTGCCCATTGTGTTCCTTTTACTCTGCCTAGTCGCATAGACAGAAGAGCTCTCAGTATTCGCCCGCCGTCCATTGGGAAAGCTGGTATTAAATTAAAGAGAAAAAGAACTGCGTTAGTCCATATAAGAAGGACTAAAAATCCGTTTACAGAGTTTAGCTGGTCAAACGGATTCTCCTCATTTATAAGAAATGTCAGGTCTTGATTTATCAGATATAGAACCAAACATAAGGCTAATCCTATCACTACATTTACTAAGGGACCGGCGATCGCTACGATTAGTTCCTGGATTGGTTTTTCTGGTAGCCGTTCTAATCTAGCTATTCCACCAATCGGAGATATTATAATATCAATTGTTTTGACTCCATACCTTCTCGCACTTAATGCATGTCCATATTCATGCATGATGACACAAAGAAACATTGATGCAATAAACGCTAAGAACCATATTAAATCGGATCCATTCATTTTAATTGAAAGTCCGTAGCCTACAAAAAGTAAAATAAATGCACCAAACGACCAATGAATCTTGATAGGTATATTGGCAAACTTCGCTACTTGTAGAGTTTTCATATTTTTTATGGAGTATTAGGTGTAATCTATTTTTGATAGTATATTACTATCAAATGAAGTTATAGAATTTATGTTTCTAATTGTAGTAGAAATTATATCATTTTGGTGTTTATAAATTGTAATTACCGACGTTATTAGATTTTTGGCTGATAAAATTAAAAAACCTCATGACTTAAAATAAGACATGAGGTTTTTATTAGTTGCAGAAAAACTGCTATTTCTTTAATAGAGAATTAAACTTTTGCTTTTAAAAGCGCTGGGTAAATTTCTCCTTTCATTATATTTCTACTGATTACTAATTTCTGGATTTCTGATGTTCCTTCATAAATCTGTGTAATCTTGGCGTCTCTCATTAATCTTTCCACATGGTATTCTTTTACGAAACCATATCCACCATGAACCTGTACTGCTTCAACAGTATGTTTCATAGCTGCATCTGAAGCAAATAGTTTAGCCATACAGCTTGCTGAATCATAGTTTCCACCATTATCTTTAAGCCAGGCAGCTCTGTGAACCAAAAGTCTTGCAGCTTCTATTTCAGTAGCCATATCAGCCAACTTGAATGCAATAGCTTGGTGCTGACTTATTGGTTTGCCGAATGCCTCTCTTTCTTTAGAATACTTCACAGATAGTTCGTATGCTCCTGCAGCAATTCCTAGCGCTTGAGCCGCGATCCCTATTCTACCACCAGAAAGAACTTTCATTGCGAATTTGAATCCGAAACCATCTTCTCCAATTCTATTTTCTTTAGGAACTTTTACATCATTGTACAATATGGTATGAGTATCTGATGATCGGATACCTAATTTATCTTCTTTAGCTCCGATTTCTACTCCTGGCGAATCTGCCTCAACGATTAATGCATTAATACCTTTGTGACCTTTTTCGGAATCCGTTTGAGCTATCACAAGATGTACACTAGAGCTGCTACCATTCGTAATCCAGTTTTTAGTACCGTTCAATAGATAGTGGTCTCCCATATCTATTGCTGTTGTTCTTTGTGATGTTGCATCACTTCCTGCTTCTGGTTCTGATAGACAGAATGCACCTATCCATTCTCCAGTAGCAATTTTCGTCAGGTATTTTATTTTTTGAGCTTCATTACCATAAGTTTCGAGGCCCCAACATATAAGGGAATTATTAACTGACATACATACAGAGCAAGAGTTGTCTACTTTGGATATCTCTTCAATAGCAAGTGCATAGCTAATACTGTCCATTCCACCACCTCCATATTCTGGAGATACCATCATACCCATAAATCCAAGTTCGCCCATCATTTTGATTTGCTCAGTTGCAAACTTCATGTCACGATCTCTTTCGATTACACCAGGTAGGCATTCTCTTTGTGCAAAGTTCCTAGCTGCATCACGCACCGCTAGTTGTTCTTCTGTCAGTTGAAATTCCATATATGTATATTTAATTCGTTTGAGTTAAGGTAACGTAAAAGTCGTATTTTATAAATAAGCAAACAAGCTATTTTGTTGCAAATCTAAACTTTAAGTAATGATTATATTTTAGAAACCCCTCTTGCTTCATTTATTGGCCGTTACTAATGACCTCCATCAATGTTCTAAATGCACCAAATTTACCATTGTACTTTTGTTGATGTTCGGCTTGGAGTTTCGGTGCATGCTCCATTTGATATCTATCATATTCTTTCATACTGGGGGCTAAGTATTGAATTGCAAACGTTGTCCCTCCTTCACTGCCTTCAGTTATCACTTTGGTTAGTTGGTAAGATTCAAATGCGCCACTAGACATTACGGCTGGGATGTGAGTATCTATCATCCAAGATTTCCAATCTTCAATTATTGAATCATCAATAATGACTGTCACGTTATAAAAGACCTTCATGCTTTTTACTTTTTTGCAAAGGTACAGAAATAGGATCTCTCTCTCTCATTATTCTATGTGACAATCACCACGAGTTTGTAATATTTTCCCAAATATATTCGGGTAGTAATGTTTTACATTTATCTCATCACCATTAAGACTAGTTGCAGAGGTTCATATGTGCAAGCATAGCTAGATATAGACCAAAAGTGTAAATGGGGATTTTATCCGGATGTCATTTTGACCAATTCACAGATAAATAACCCTCATTCATAGATAATTGCAATTTGCTAGTAGCTCTAAAACCTATGTTTGTCTTAGAATAGAGAGGCGAGGCAACTTGAAATTTGTTTCGCCGTCTTTTTAAAGACAGCATATGCTTTATTATAAACAGCCTTAAAACATTAACTATGAAAAATCTACTATTGACTTTGATTTTATTTCTTGGGATTACCATCAATATGAGTGCTCAATCTAGTATTTCTGGAAACATTTCAGATGCAAATGGTTCTTTAGGATTTGTTAATGTAGTTCTTCATGCTTTGCCTGATAGTAATATTATAACTGTTCAATCATCTGGACTGGATGGTAAATATTCATTTCTTGATTTAGAAAATGGAAGCTATTTTCTTGAGGGCCTGATGCTTTCTTATGAAGACTTAAAGTCCGAATCATTTGTTTTGAATAATGAAACGATTGAGTTGGACATGATTATGTTAGAAAAAACGAATATGCTCGGGACGGTAGAAATTACTGCTAAAGTGCCATTAATGGAACAAAGGGCCGATAAGTTGGTCATTAATGTGGCCAGGAGCCTTACCTCGGTTAGTGGCAGTTTATTGGATGTAATGAAGAAAGTACCTGGGATGATTGTTGTCAATGGTAAACTTAGGATGCCTGGAAATGCTAATCCTACGATTTATATAAATGGAAGAAGCACTCAATATCTTGACATGGAATCATTATTAAGAGAAATGCCTAGTGATAATATTGAAAAGATTGAAGTGATAACTCAACCAGGTGCAGAATATGAAGCTGCTGGGACAGGTCCAATTATCAATATTGTATTGAAGAATAACAGACTGTATGGTGTGAATGGTTCTGTATATGTAGGTGGTGGTAAAGGAGAAACATGGAAAAAAAGTGGAGGGTTAAATCTTAGTTATCGCCAAGGACTTCTTAATTTATATGGTGGAGTAGGGTACAGTAACAATAAGAATAATGAAAGGTTTTTTCTGAATAGAGTGATTGGGAATACTGATTATACGCAAGAAAACCTTACACCTTATGATCCGAAAACGCTAAGGGTTAATGCGGGGCTTGATTACTATGTTTCAGACAGTCAGGAGGTTGGGTTTAGTGTAAAACGTACAAAATCAAATGGAGATAGACAACAAACTAACCTCTCTAATATATTATCTCCTAACGATGAAGACGTAAGAAACTATTCGACAATGAATGATGTAGATAGATCTTGGGAATTCATATCGGCCGATGCTTATTATACTATCAAACTTGACACGATGGGGCAGAAGTTGGAGTTTGATGCCAACGTATCCAAATTTGATAATAAGAAAGTAAACATAATCACAAGCGAAGAGATGAATGGTAGAACTAATAACTTTCTTGATACTAGATATAACCAACCAGGAGAGACTAATTTCTGGGTGGGGAAGATAGATTATACACTGCCTTTATCTAAAGCTATTGAATTAAAAGCGGGGGCTAAGTACACTGATGCTTCAATCGATAATAATTTTAAAAGTGAATTTTTTAAAGACGATCAATGGAATGAAAATATAAATGAAAGTAATCACTATCTATTCGATGAAACGATTGCGGCAGCTTATGCGAAATTAAATATGTCGCTAGGGGATTGGAATATGACTGCTGGCCTTAGATATGAGGATAGTAAATCGACGGGTTATTCTATTACCTTGGATTCTACGACAGCAAGAGATATTGGTCGGTTGTTTCCAAGTGCAAGTATATCTAGGAAAGTGGCAGGGCCTCTTTCTGCGGCACTTGCATATAGCTACAGGATCAATAGACCAAGCTATACAACATTGAATCCTTTTGTTCTTGCTTTAGACCCTTTGACGTCAGAGCGAGGTAATACCATGCTGAGGCCTGAGTTGACGCATAGTGGTAAGTTTACTTTGACATACGAAGGGCAGCCATTTTTTAATCTAGAATATAAAGATACTAGAGACGTCATGGTTTATGTAACGGAACAAGATGACGCTACAGGACAAGCTTCTGCTCAAACTGTAAATCTTGATCAATTAAATAATTATTCTGGGATGATCGTATTGCCATTTGATATGTTCTTACCGTTTTCTGGGTATATAGGAACTATTGCGAATTACGCTTCATATGATTCAGAATATTTAGGTGAGCGTTTTGATAGAAGTAAGTTGGCATTCACATCATTCATACAAATGAATTTTAATTTGCCATGGGATGTATCTCTCGAAGCTTCAGGCTGGCATCAGACAGGTGGTCAAGATGGAATTATAGACTACGGACAGTTATTCGGAACAGAGATAGGCGTACAGAAGAAGTTTCTTGATGATAAATTAAGTATTAATCTTAGCTGGTCGGACCCAATATCAAGATATTGGAATGGAAACCTTAACTATGCAAACATGCAAGCAACTATGCAGTCTACTTGGGAAGTAAATGTGGTTGAAGCAAGAATAAGTTATAAGTTCGGAAATCAGCACCTCAAGAAGAAAGCAAAAAGACAAGGTGGAGCATCATCAGTTATTAGAAGAGCGTCGGATGATAAGTAATTTATATCTTGTTGAATAAAAGTAAATAATGAATCTTCTAAAAGATATAAGTAAATCGGATTGGATGGTTATTGTGGGGTTTTGGATAATAGCTATGCCAGTTATCTTATCTGATTATATTTCCCATTTGAGCCTCAATAAGTCTTTGTCATTGATGATTTTGGATCTTGTCTTAATTACTGCAGTAAGTATTACAATGGTATTTTGGTTAGCTCCGAAGTATTTGTCAACCAAAAAGTATGTTCATTTTTTTCTGGGAATGCTTATAGCTTTGCTAATAGAATCAATACTTTATTGGTATGGAACTACGGTGATTTGGGAATTTCATATACCAGACTCAATCATAGAGTATCTTGGGGATGAGATTACGAATGATGCCCAATCATTGGGGATATTAGGAGGAGTTTTGTTGGCCAAGAAATACTTTGAAGGGCAACAGAGTTTATTTAAGCTAGAAGCTGAAACAAGAACAAACGAACTTAGAGCATTGCAATCTCAAGTTAATCCTCATTTCCTATTTAATAATCTCAACTCATTGGATGAACTAATCGATTCTAATCCAATAGAGGCTAAGAATTATGTAAACAAGCTAGCTCAGTTGTATCGCTACTTGATCAATTCTAATGATAATGATGTAGTGACATTTAAGGAGGAACTAGAATTTGCTAATAATTATATCTATTTGCTAGATCAGAGATATGGAGACTCTTATAAATTTACCGTTGTGAATCATTCTACAGATCAAGAGTCGATACTGATACCACCGGCATCACTGCAGCTCGTACTAGAGAATGTAGTGAAGCATAATATAGGCAGTGTGAGTAATCCGCTAGAAATTGAGATTATAATTGATCAAGAAAAAATTGTAATCAAAAATGAAAAGAGACTTAAAGTCAAAAGAGGAGATAGTAACAACGTAGGTGTAAAAAACCTGAATGCTCGATATGAGCTGTTGAGTGACAAGTCAGTAAAAGTTACAAATACCGCCACTGAATACAGGATAGAACTACCATTCATCAATCTACTGAACACCTAGCATGAATATATTGATAATAGAAGACGAACAAATAGCTGGTGAAAAACTGAAGGGATACATAGGCAAGTATGTCAGCGCTGATGCCTCTGTTTCTTGGGTGAGGAGTGTGTCAGAATCTTATGAATTACTAAGCAAGCCGAATAGTTTTGATATCATATTTTCGGATATAGAATTGCTTGATGGTAATGTGTTTTCGGTATATGAGACAGTGGATGTAAAGTGTCCAATTATATTTTGCACGGCCTATGATAAGTTTGTCATGAAGGCATTCGAGACCAATGGGATCGCATACTTACTAAAACCGTACAATGAAGAGCAGTTTTTAGACTCGTGGAAGAAGTATCAAGTACTATTCGATAAGAAAGAGAATACTGTACCTAATGATATACTAGATGAACTGAAAACAATAGTCAATAGCGCCAAAACAGAATACAAGACGAGGTTTACAATCAAGAAATCAAATGGAGTGTTTCTTCTGTCAGTCAGCGATATCGTTCTAATACAATCTCATGGTGATTTCCTCCTCGCATTCGATAATAATAAAAACAAGCATGTGATCAATCAAAGTGTCTCAAATATTGTAGATATGCTTGACCCTCGAAAGTTTTTTCAGATTAACAGAAGTGAAATTATAAATGTAGACTTCATCCAGAAATTTGAAACTCACTTCAAGAATAAGCTGTGTATTAGTATGCTTGGATTGAAAGATCCGGTATTTACCAGCTCTAGTCGGACTCCAGAATTTAGAGCATGGTTGGGGTGATTTGAGTAGTAAGTAAGTTAATAATCAAAAGTATTCCCAATTATTTGCCACATCAATGGAAAAAATGACATAATTTTGCGCTCCGAAACAGGAAATACCAATGTCCTGATAAAATATAGAAATGAATATATTAATAGGAGGTGCTGGTGATGTAGGTTTTCACCTAGCAAAGTTAATGGTAACCGAAGAGCAGAATATCACTCTTATCGACCATGATGACCAAATACTAGAATACGCAGCAACCCATTTAGATGTGTCAACTATTAAAGGTGAGATTACATCTATAGAGACTCTGATGAACGGGAAAGTAGAAAATGCAGACCTATTCATTGCCGTGTCGACGCATGAGTCTGCCAATCTTTTGGCATGTATACTAGCAAAGAAGTTAGGTGCGAAAAAGACAATTGCTAGGGTCGCTAATCCCGAATATTTCCATAAAGTACAGCGAAAAAACTTCAAAGATTCTGGTATTGATAATCTATTCAGTCCAAGTTTATTGGCTGTCCAAGAGATCAAAAGACTAATCAGTCGTGCTTCAGTAACTGATGTTTTCGAATTCGAAGAAGGGAAAATTTCTATTATTGGATTTACAGCGGATCAGGATTCTAACCTAATTGGTAAGTCATTGCGCCAATTGTCAGAAGAGGCAACAGATCATCATATGAGAGTGATTGTATTGCTACGTGGAACGAAGACGATTATACCTAGTTTGGATATGATTATCGAGCCATTAGATCATTTATATCTTTCTACTGACATCAAGGACTTTGACCGTGTAAATCATTTCGTAGGTAAAACGTTGAAGAAGGTCAAGAAGGTAATGATTATCGGGAACGGAGCACTAGCTCGGCGAACGGCAAAATTGTTAGAAAAAGAATACAATGTTTCTCTAATTATCAAAAATAAAGCGGAGTGTAAACGATGCCATGAAGAATTAAATAATACTTTGATACTTCAGGGAGACCCTAATAATACAGAGTTTTTACTTGAATATGGATTGGAATCTATGGACGCATTTGTAGCGCTGACTCCGAATTCAGAGACAAATATCATTTCTTGCTTGATGGCAGAAAAGTCTGGGGATATCAAGACTATTGCTTTGGTAGATAATTCAGCATACACACATATATCACAGAACATTGGTGTGGATACGATAATCAATAAAAAGCTACTTGCAGCCAATAATATATTCCGATTTGTAAGGAGAGGTAGAGTTGAGGCAATTGCTTCTTTTCATGGTGTAGATGCGGAAGTCATAGAATACATAATCAGAGAAGATGATACTGTTGTAGGCAAGCAAATAAGCGATATAGGACTGCCAAAAGCTGCCATCGTTGCAGGTGTGATTAGAGATGACAAAGGACTAATTCCAAGAGGTAGTTTTGTGCTAGGTCGAGAAGATAAAGTAATTATATTCGTAAGGCCATCTGCGGTTAAAGTAGTAGAATCAATATTCAATTAGGTCCATGATCAATAGTCGAATAGTTTTTAATGTTATCGGATTTATAACCATTATTGTTGGGATATTTATGCTGCTTCCTGCACTCGTTTCTTATCTAAGTAATGGGAATGATGCCAACTGTTTCCTTATCTCTAGCCTGATTACCATGTGTGTTGGGGGAGCACTGGCACTTATTAGACCTAAGAATAAATCTATTAGAAAACGGGAAGGATACCTCATTGTTGGGCTTGGCTGGATAGCCATGTGTCTTGCAGGTTCTTTACCTTATCTTATTCACCATGGGATATCGATTAGTGAAGCTGTATTTGAAAGTACTTCTGGTTTTACAACTACAGGTGCAACGATATTTAATGATATAGAAAGCCTATCGTTTGGGACATTGTTTTGGAGAAGCCTTACGCAATGGATTGGTGGAATGGGGATTATTGTATTTACTATAGCCATCTTTCCACTTCTTGGTATTGGTGGTGTAGAATTATTTGTAGCAGAATCTCCAGGGCCCAAATCAGATAAAATACATCCAAGAATAAAAGAAGTTGCTAAACGGCTATGGCTTATCTACGTTGGTTTGACTGGTTTTCTTTGTTTTATTCTGTACTTTTTTGGTGATATGAATTTCTTCGATAGTATAAATCATGCTATGACTACGATGTCTACCGGCGGTTTTTCCACTAAAAATGATAGTATAGCTCACTTTACAAGTCTATGGGTTCAGTATCCAATCCTGATATTTATGTTTGTCGGAGGATTGAACTATACCATCATCTATCTACTTTTCAAAGGCCGTCTCGCAAAAGCCTGGAAGAGTGACGAATTTAGATTTTATATTACTTTAGTATTAACCTTGATCGTATTTGTAAGTGGTGTAAGATGTTTTCTTTCTGATCTTCCTGTAGAACAATTGATTAGAGAATCTGCTTTCCAGTTGGTTTCAATTATTACGACGACAGGGTATATTACAGCTGACTATACATCATGGAATCATGGACTTACTATGTTGTTCTTTGTATTGTTATTTGTGGGAGCTTGTGGTGGATCAACCAGCGGTGGGATCAAAATGATTAGACACCTAGTATTTCTTAAGAACTCGATCTTAGAGTTTAAGAGAATATTGCACCCAGCAGCTTTTGTTAGACTGAAGATAGATGGCAGTACGATACAAGGAAGGGTAATTACTCACATCTTAGTTTTTCTATTGTTCTATTTGATTCTATTTGTTTTTGGGTCTATGATTATGACAATCATTATGCAAGATGATCCAACTCCATTTCTTACAGGTATAGGCTCTACTGCGACATGTATCAGTAATGTAGGACCGGCAATCGGTAGCGTAGGTCCAGTTGATAACTTTGCTCATATCCCTGCGGTAGGAAAGATATTCTTATCATTCCTTATGATTGTGGGTAGGTTAGAGGTCTTTACGGTGTTAATTATCTTGACTCCATACTTTTGGAAGAGTAATTAGGGGACGATCAATACAACTTCACCGCCATACCAAATATATCATTTATCACATCAATAGGAATATCCTCTTCGGCATTAAAGTGCAATACTTTCATTTTATTTCGATTCCCTAGATCCAGCAAAGGATGTTCTATTTCTGTTCCTTTGTATATACCTAGATAAGGTTGGTAAGTCTTTTTATCAATCCATAGATAGCAGAACAATTTGCCCTTATACCTAAACATAGGCATTCCATGTGTCCATGATTCTGACATTTGCTCATCATAGTTCAATATATGATGTCTAAGTGCTAGTAAGTATGACCTAACTGGCTCTTCTTTACTTATATAGTATCCATCAATTTCGCGTATCATAAGTTGTTTGTTTCGTAAGGTTTAGGCTGTGTCTCTTGTCTGAATGCGTTTTGTTTTCGAACCTTCAAATTCAAAGAGTAGATGTGTTTTATTAATAGTCAACATTATAAAGCGACTCGGCAAATCAAACAATTCTAGCGATTCAGCAAAAGGCACAGCCTTTTTGATATTATTTTAATGCTATAAAGATATCTACTTCTGCATTCTGCAAGTCAGCTGATCGCTCATCATATACTTCATAGTCTACACTGAATGCTCGGTCAAGATCAGATTTCCAGATTTGCATCCAAGTTGCTACTACTGCTTGGCCATGTTCTATAACACCCTTCGCGAGGAATTGTGCATTATCAGAGGCAGGTACTTGGAGATGAGTAAGTCCTTCTGGTATTTCATTGACTTCATTTACTTTGCATCCTAGTATTACATCATATGGCTGTGTATGATCACCTTCGTATCCAGTGTAAAGACAATATATTGCACTGTTAGTCTTGTTGGGAATGTTTTCAAGAATGTTTTCAGACATGAATCTATTCCAAAGTGCAGGAATATCTGTGGCGGCACTGCCATCGTTGATTGTTCTAGTTTTGATACCCACAATGTCAAATTGTTCTACGTTTGTTGTCTTCATATTGTATTTGTTTAATGATTTAGAACAAAAGTATACTGCACTGGTGACAGCCCTATGTCATACCTTATGTTGGCTTGTTGTTTATTTCTAATTTACTCTTGAAATAGGTCATTAAATCAAATTCTCTATCATCGAAAAGATGGGTTGAGATGTTCAACTTTTCTATTCTGTCCAGGCGAAAATCTCTATACGCCTCTCTCATTCTACACCAACCTATCATAATCCAGTTTTCTTGTGTATGATACATTGCCATGGGTTCCACATCTCGTACAGTGAGTTTACTATTATAAAGTGCTTTATATTCTAGGTGGATTAATGCTTGGTTGGTTATTGCGGATTGGATACTTATAAGATTGTTACTAGAAACATCCCTGTTGTAGTTTTTGATATAGGCAATCCTGCTTTCTAATTTTTTAGTTTTGTCTTTTTTATCGGTTTTGAGAACTGCTTTTATTTTAGTGATTGCATTTGTGTACTCATCTTTGAATGATTGATCCTTATTCTGTAGTATTATCTGTTGCGCTGTGATAAGTGCATTTGCTTCAGCTTCTGAAAACATGATAGGTGGTAATGTGTAACCTTCCATCAAAGAGTAGCCCTTTCCTTCTTCCATATGAATAGGAACTCCCGATTCTTCAAGTGAACGGATATCTCTATATATCGTTCGTATGCTCACACCAAATTTCCTAGAAAGCTGAGTTGAATTTACCAATCTACTTGATTGTAATATCGTGAGTATTGCCGATAATCTAGAAAGGCGAGGAATGGGTTCTGAACTCATAGAAGCTTTTTCATTTGCGAGGGACAATTTATTTGTAGGGTTAAAATAAAGTGAATTTAGTAAAAGTTGAACAATCTATTTCTTTATTCTATATTTGTTGTCAATGCAATTATTCTAAAACGAACTAAATAATAAGCATGCCTATATATCACAAATTGGGAAAAATACCACCAAAGCGGCATACGCAATTCCGCAAAGAAAACGGAGAACTACACTATGAGCAGCTATTCGGTACGATAGGATTTGATGGGATGTCGTCATTACTCTATCATCTTCACAGGCCGACTATGATCAGTGAAGTGGGGGAGCCTATAGATATGACTCCAGAGATAGCCGTAGAGCGAAATATGAAATCGAGAAAATTGGTTGGCTTTAATGTTGCGCCACAAGATGATTTCCTTGATAGTCGTGTTACGATGATGGTGAATAATGACGTACATATCGGTCTAGCAGCACCTCGTAAATCTCTGACTGAATACTTCTATAAGAATGCCGATGCTGATGAGATGTTGTTCATTCATAAAGGAACGGGAACACTGCGAACCATCTTCGGTAATATCAAATTCGAATATGGCGATTATTTGATTATTCCTCGTGGTATGATCTATCAGATAGAGTTTGATACTGAAGATAATAGAATTCTATATGCAGAATCATTTCATCCGATATACACACCAAAGAGGTATAGAAATCATTTTGGACAGTTGTTAGAGCATTCACCGTTTTGTGAGAGAGATTTGAAGCTACCACAAGATCTAGAGACTCATGATGAGAAAGGAGACTTTTTGATGAAGATCAAGAAGCAAGGATTTATGCACGAGATCGTGTATAAGTCTCACCCATTTGATGTTGTAGGTTGGGATGGATATAATTTCCCGTATGGATTTAGTATTCATAATTTCGAACCGATCACTGGTCGAGTGCATCAGCCACCACCGGTACATCAGACTTTTGAGACTTCAGCATTTGTGATATGTTCATTCTGTCCTAGGCTATATGATTATCATCCTCTGTCTATCCCCGCTCCTTATAATCACAGTAATATCGATTCTGATGAGATGCTCTATTATGTGGACGGTGATTTCATGAGTAGAAATGATATTGATCAAGGGTATATCAGTCTGCATCCTGGAGGGATCCCGCACGGACCTCATCCTGGAGCATACGAAAGAAGTATAGGAAAAAAAGAAACAGGAGAGCTTGCTGTAATGATTGATACCTTCAAACCGCTAATGCTTACAAAAGCAGCGATGGCTATTGATGACGGTAAATATTATAATTCATGGTTGGATCATTAACTGTCTGGCTTGTGCAGCAATCCGAAGGTTTGCGGGCAAACAGACAGCACCCGTACCTTGTTATAAGACAACGATTAACTGTCTGGCTTGTGTAGCAAAAACTGTCTGGCTTGTGTAGCAAATCGTAGAATAGCGGGCAAACAGATAGCACCCGGAACTTATTCAAGACATGGCTAACTGCCTGGCTTGTGCAGCTAATCAATAAATTTGCGGGCAAGAATGCAAGAAGGAAAACAGGAAAACAGGAAAACAAACTCAGCTTTATATAAATAAGTAAAGAAGCAAAAAACTGAGAAGGGGCAGTTTGCCATGCTTTAAACACAAGGCGTCAAACCTCGAATAGTCGATTAGTCGACTAGTCTATTTTT
>CALKXE010000096.1 GCA_938003955.1 uncultured Saprospiraceae bacterium
ATATTTTACGGTGCTGGTTTATCACAAGTACTGCAGGATACTGCTCAATTAACTCAAGGAGCCAAGGTATTTGCATATCCAGTCAAAGACCCAGAAAGATACGGTGTTGTGGCATTCGACGAAAGTCAAAGAGTAACATCAATAGAAGAGAAGCCCACTCACCCTAAGTCAAAATATGCAATACCAGGATTGTATTTTTATGATAATCAAGTTTGCCATATTGCGGCGGCACTAGAGCCATCTGCAAGAGGAGAGTATGAGGTTACAGATCTTAATCGCAAATACTTAGACAAAGGGCAGTTGGGTGTAGAAATATTACATCGTGGTACTGCATGGTTAGATACAGGTACATTTGATTCGTTAGCTGATGCATCGGAATTTGTAAGGGTTATAGAGAAGCGCCAAGACAGCAAGATCGGATGTATTGAGGAGGTAGCTTACCGTATGGGCTTCATAGATAAGGAGCAGCTACATGAGATTGCTAATAAACTAATCAAAAGTGGATACGGAGAGTACCTATTAAGACTTTGATTTTAATAAAAGTATTTTGAATATAAGCTCACTTTTTCGTGGAGTTAAAATGCAAAATGAACTTAAGCAGCATTGATAAAAAAGCTTGAGATAAAATAAATTGAATTAAAACGTGGTGAATACTCCGAAAAAAGTGTCATTTTATAGTATACTGCGTCATAAACTTGGCTTGAGTCGTTCCGACTCATTGAGGACGAAGTCGTGTTTTTTATCCAAATAATTAAGCCTTTCATCTTTAAGAAAGAGTTATATCGAGGATTAAAATTAACAGACAACTTTAAACATTAAGAAACATTTGAATCAAACAAAAATTGCAATAATCGGACTTGGTTACGTAGGCCTTCCACTGGCTGTAGAATTTGCAAAAAAGTATATGACCGTAGGCTTTGATATTAATCAAAATCGGGTTGAGGAGTTAAACTCTGGTACAGATAGTACACTAGAGGTCAGAAATGAAGAATTAACTTCTGTACTTGCTTCGTCACTTGACTTTGACAATGATGGACTCTATCTCACGACTAAGCCACAAGATTTAGAGAATAGCAACTTTTATATAGTAACAGTCCCAACTCCAACAGATAAAAACAACCGCCCTGTACTTATACCTTTAAAAAAGGCTAGCCAAACAATTGGAAGGGTACTTAAGAAAGGTGACTATGTAGTATATGAGTCTACAGTATACCCTGGTGCAACGGAGGAAGAATGTATTCCTGTGCTTGAGGAAGTGTCTGGATTAAAATTTAATGAAGATTTTTTTGTTGGGTATAGCCCAGAACGGATTAACCCAGGAGATAAAAAGCATACCGTCACTAAAATATTAAAAGTTACATCGGGATCAACCCCTGAGGCGGGCAAATTTATAGATGGCATCTACAAGTCCATCATTACAGCGGGTACTTATCTTGCTACATCGCTGAAAGTTGCGGAGGCAGCGAAAGTAATCGAAAACAGCCAACGTGATATAAATATTGCCTTTGTCAATGAGCTATCAAAAATCTTTAATAAATTAGAAATAGACACATTAGAAGTATTAGAGGCTGCAGGAACGAAATGGAATTTTTTACCGTTCCGTCCTGGATTAGTTGGTGGTCATTGTATCGGAGTAGATCCGTATTATTTGGCTCAGAAAGCTCAAGAGGTCGGTTATAACCCAGAAATAATATTAGCAGGTAGACGTCTCAACGATGGGATGGGTGAATACGTGGCAAGTAGGATTATTAAACTGATGATAGGTAAAGACATCAAAATTAAAAACGCTAAAGTGCTAATGTTAGGTTTTACATTTAAGGAAAACTGCCCTGACACTAGAAACACAAGAGCGATCGATGTTTATAATGAGCTTATAAGTTATGGTATTGCTATTGATCTATATGATCCATGGGCCTCTGTTAGTGAAGTTAAAAATGAATATAGTATAGAGATAACTAATGTCTTACCGAATGCAACATATGATGCTATTGTATTAACAGTATCGCATGAAGAATTCAGAAACATCAAGTTGTCAGCAATAAAAAAGCCGACTAGTATTGTCTATGATGTGAAGTGTTTTTTTGATAAAGACCTAGTAGACGCGAGATTGTAGAGTGGTTTTCAAAAATGTATAGTTCATCTTAGGTAAAGCAAAATTCAAATCAATAAATGAGAAAAAATATTCTAATCACTGGAGGTGCTGGCTTTATAGGGTCTAACCTTGTGGAGGCTTTGTTAGAGGATAATAGAGTCAATACCGTAAGAGTTTTAGACAATCTATCTAACGGATTTAAAAAGAATATTGAGGAATTCATTGATAATCCAAGGTTTGAGTTTGTGAAAGGCGACATCAGAAATTATGAAGATTGCTTGAAAGCTTGTGAGGGTATAGATCTGATATCACATCAAGCGGCTTTGGGCTCTGTACCTAGGAGTATAAAAGATCCAATAACGAGTAATGATGTTAATGTAGGTGGTACACTGAATGTTTTTCAAGCGGCGGTAAAGTCAGGTATTAAAAGAGTGGTTTTTGCAGCTTCGTCATCTACTTATGGTGACAGCCAAGGATTACCTAAAGTTGAACATACTATTGGAAAACCTTTATCACCCTATGCCATCACTAAATATGTCAATGAGCTATATGCGGATGTATTTGCCAAAACATATGACTTTAACTATATAGGACTCAGGTACTTTAACGTGTTTGGACCTAAGCAAGACCCAAACGGTGCATACGCTGCAGTTATTCC
>CALKXE010000097.1 GCA_938003955.1 uncultured Saprospiraceae bacterium
CCTAACAAAAAAGTAGATGTTTTCTAAAGCATGTGAATATGGAATCAGAGCATTGACAGTGATCGCAAAGAAAACTGAAGATGGTAGTAAAGTGGGTATCAAAGATATCTGCAAAGCTTCTAATACTCCTGAATCATTCACAGCTAAAATACTGCAGAACCTAGCAAAGAAAGACATCATACAATCTCAGAAGGGGCCTTCTGGAGGATTCTATATAGATAGAGACTTGTCAGAGATCTCATTATATGATATTGTGGATGCGATTGATGGTCCATCAATTTTCTTTGGATGTGGATTAGGACTTAAAGAATGTGATGCGTCACGCCCCTGCCCTATGCATGATTCCTTTGAAAGCGTGAGAGATGACATGATGAAAATGTGCAAGGAGAATGACCTACAATCATTAATAACTGGATTAAATAAAGATACCTATCAACGATAACTATTTTTTTAACTCTATAAAAGATATTAAGGTCTTTTATTCTTTAAATACACTATTATGAATAGCATTGTACTAAATCATCCTCAGAAAAAAGCGAATAACACTGCAGTAGCAAAACCTGCACAACAATCATTAATTGCTAGATATAATAACTATGTAGCTCAACAAGAAGCACTTAAGGTATATCACTACTTAGTTGTGATCATCATAATCCCTTGTGTATACATGACTACTTCTATAATTGCAATGGCAGCAATGGTTGATTGGTTTGTGTACTTTATTGCATTTACTATGGTATTGTTTTTTGCTAATGTGATCGTCCATATAGGCGAAGGAAAAAGCAAGGTATTTATTCCTCTTTTTCACATCACTACATTCCTTTTCATAGCTATTCCCGCTATTACTTACCTTTTGACTCAGCTCTAACTGATGATGATGAACAAGATGATATTATTGCTATCCATAGGGGTTTGGCTAGGGCTATTAATCGGTCTATCCTTTATAGAAGCACCACTGAAGTTTCAAGCACCGAATGTAACTATCGAACTAGGCTTGGGAATTGGACAGCTAGTCTTTAGAGCACTAAATAAGATGGAAATCATATTGAGTTTGATCTTTATACTAGCTGGATTCAAATACTATCTCAGTAATCGCGTCGTCCTGATTTTGACATCTGCGTTAGTAGCCATCGTGATGTATCAATCTATATGGCTGCTTCCTGCGCTTGATCAAAGAGTAGAAATGATCCTAGATGGTCAACAGTTAGCAAAATCCTATCATCATTATCTATTTATAATATTAGAAGTAAGCAAAGTAACCATGCTTCCAATTCTATTCCATCGTGTATACAATTTATCAATAAGTTAACTTAAATATTAAAAATGAATCTTACAGAACTAAATAAAAAATTGGAAAAGAGTGACAAGCCAATCATAACAGCAATCATGAAGTCTGACAATACTAAACTCATAGCCATAGGACTTAATACTGGTATCGTTTTAGAAAAGCACAAAGCTCCAGGCCGGACAAAATTAATCGTCATACAAGGCAAAATAAAGTATATTACTGTTCATGAGACTTTGATAATAGATCAATACCAAACACATGATATTCCTTTAGAAGAAATTCATTATGTTACAACTGACACCCCTTCTATATTTCTATTATTAGTTGCTTAAACTATCCCTATGTCAACATTAAGAAAATTAAAATCTAGAGAAGATGTATCCTTTCTTGTAAACAAGTTTTATGATAAGGTAAGAAAGGATGAATTAATAGGTCCAATCTTTAATGCGCAAATAAAAGATTGGCAGCACCATTTATCTCATCTGACGGACTTCTGGGAGACCAATCTATTTTCAACGATGCGTTATAAAGGGAATCCTGTGCAAGCTCATATAGACGTAGACAAAAAATCTAATAGTGAAATTACACAAGAATATTTTGGTCGATGGTTACATCATTGGTTTTCAACGATTGATGAGCACTTTGATGGAGAAGGTTCAATAAGGTTGAAAAATGCCGCGCGAAACATGTCCTCTAATTTATTTATCAGAATGGTAATGAGTCGAGCGTAAATCAAAATAATTCATTTACAAAAAAAATACTCTTTGGTTCTAATTTATTAAAACATTGATATTAGCTTTCTTACACACCACTTTATAAGAGATTATCATCTCTTATAAAAACAACAAAGATGAAATACATATTATCCACCATTTTTTTATTGGCAACATTTACTTGTTTTGGCCAAGTTGACACTCCCCCGCCGCCCCCGCCGCCGCCTGCACCGCCACAGGTTTCTCCTGAAGTATTCAAAGTAGTAGAAGAAATGCCTCGTTTCCCTGGATGTGAAAACTTAGGACTGGAGAACAGAGAACTATTGGAGTGCTCTAAGGCCGCATTACTTAGTTATATAGCTGACAATCTAGTATATCCAAAAGCTGTGAAAGCAAATAATATTACAGGAATGGCTGTGGTACAATTTACTGTGGAAACAGACGGAACGTTGGAAAACATTAGAGTAGTAAGAGATCCTGGATCAGGCGCTGGTGAAGCTGCGGCTGCTGTAGTACATAAAATGAATTCAGATAAGAAGGTCTGGGTACCTGGAAAACAAAGAGGAAGATTGGTTGTAGTGCAATACACACTCCCTGTAAGATTTGAAGTAGATAAGTAGTAATCGACATATCTTAAAAACAAACGGTCACTACGTGTTTTACATGTAGTGGCCTTTTCTTTTTATTAATTTATGTTCATTTTACTATACAAAATCGTCATCATACTCAATAACAGGAAGTGATAATCGTTCTCGCTCAATCTGATAGTCCTTAAGGTCCAATCTTTCTTCCCATTGATTATCGTCTTCGCTTTTTTGGGCAAGAAATATAATCAATAAAATCCACCCTATAACTGGTATAAAACCAAACATTAAGAACCAGCCCGATTTTCTTGTATCATGGAGCCTTCTGATTGCAATCATTAATGACGGTATTATGGAAACTAATGTATATAGCCCTAAAGCAATCCCTGCGGGAACAGCCAAAAATTCGTTATCATTTGCAGCACCAATTATAGTTACGATTATCAAAGATACACTCACCAAAAAATGACACAAGACAAAGTACCAATATTCATCCTGAGTAGCTCTCCCCTTGTACTCCGCGTAATTTTTATATGCTAATTTATAATAATCGAACATGTCCATATTCTTAAATTTTAACTTGTAATTATATAAACTCAAATTAATAAAATACTTCTATAACGAGTATCAATAATTGACGAATCATGTAAATGAAACGACCAATCTTTTCAATTAATCGCACGAAATAACATTCATTAACGTTTTATAATGAGTATATAGATGTTAAACACTGAACTAGTTAAGAATGAAAATCAGAAATTGCTTGAGTTTGCTTATTCTTATTATCACTGTTTATAGTGCACATGCCCAAAATGACTATAAATTTAGCATAAGCATTAACGCTGGCATGAGTAAGACTGGTAGTTTAAAATATGGTACATCCTACAGAGCATTTGAGGCTCTACCAACTGTTAATATATCAAAGATTGGTTTTTCACAAAATAACAACTTCAACTTTGAAATTGGATATCATCCTTCGAAATCATTCTCTTTAAATGGTAGCATTGGTGTCGCATCATATGGCTTTCGATATACAGGGGACGTCATAGCTTCGCCTACTAATAGTATTTCTGTTGGAGGTTTCAAATCAAAAGATACTTACTCTACACGATTAATGGAAGTCGGCGTATCCGCTAAGTATCTTATAAAATCCAATGATGCAATTTCTTTTTTTATCCAACCGGGCATAGCGTGGTATACAAACCAAAAAGGACTTTTCTCTCCAATATTATTTATCCCACTTAAATCTAACAGTTTTTCAGCTACTCTATTTGCAGGAGTCCAAGTTCCAATCAATAATAATTTTCATGTTAGTGCAGGCATCTCTTCTAAACTAGCTTTGCATAATTTTGCCGTGTTTTATGACTACGACAACCAATTCTATCCATATGCTCTAGGTTTGCAGACAACACTTAGTTATAGGATTGGCTCAAGACCGTAATTATGAATAACATTCCTCCTTCAAAACCTTTGATTAACGGCGACTCTATCGCTTTAGGTGCTGGTTGTTTTTGGTGCGTCGAGGGTATATTCTCAATGATCAAAGGCGTAAAATCAACTCAAATAGGATATGGTGGAGGCAGTACACCGAATCCTTCCTACAACTCAGTATCAGCTAATCCAGACGGGCATGCAGAGCTTACCATTGTTAATTTTGATACCCATGAGACGTCACTTAATAAAGTACTCACCGTCTTTTTCGCAATGCATGACCCAAACAAAACTTATGAAATAAATGATAAAAAAGGAGCGTTGTATAGATCCGTAATACTTTATAAATCAGAATTACAAAAACTAGAAATTATTGATTTCATCGAAGAATATCAAAAGCAAAAATTGATGGAAATAAATACAGACATACTGCCTTTCAAAAATTTCAACTTGGCAGATAGTAAGTATCAAAATTACTACTCCTCAAACCCGAACAAGCCCTTTTGTAAGAATGTCATAGGTCCCAAAATTGAGAAACTAAAAGCAAACGGATTTCTCTAAGTCAGTTTAACAAAACAAATAATATCCAAAATTATTCTAATACGTAACTCTTTCATACTTTTGCAATTAAGTTTTGAGTTAAATCTATGTGCTTAGAAAAACGCATAGTCCAATAGAGTCTATTCCCAATGACGATCTTAGGAA
>CALKXE010000098.1 GCA_938003955.1 uncultured Saprospiraceae bacterium
AAAACCACCGTTGTTATTAAGTATCCCACTCACCTAACCAAACGAACCATTCACTTAAAAACCCTTCTTTTTCTACCAAAAAGCACTTTTCTGCCGTAGCTTTCAAAATAATTGACATGTAGAGGTCACTTTATATTATAGGATGTAGACTACTAATAAAGAAGAGATACATTTTATAGCCATAAAGAATATCTCTATTATTCTACCCTTTAAATGCCCTTATTTTGAGTAGCCAGGACAAACTTTCCTTTTCCACAAGTGATGGATACATATTTCTTCGGATTGATGACATCACATACATCAAATCTGATGACATCTACTCCTATATACACAACGGAACAGAAAAGCACTTCTCTACCCAATCTCTAAAACAATTGATGGAGAAACTTCCAGAGAGTCAATTCTTCAGATGTCATCGTAGCTATATCGTCAATACTGACAAAGTCTTCAAACTCATCAAATCTGGCAACTGTAAACTTATAATAGAAAACGGAGATGAAGTGCCTGTGGCGAGAGGGAAGAAAGAGGAGGTGATTGGGCGAATGACGAATAAACACTTATAAATAACCAAAATGAAAATTAATATCATGAAAGACACAAAACTCATCATCCTGATGTTCATCTCAGGATTTTTTCTGAACGACACTGCTGCTCAAGAAATCTGGCAAGTAGATTCCAGAATTGAATCCATGTCATTAAAAGACAACGGTAAATCTAAAACCATAACCATTCAGGTAAAAGCTGATAATGATGATACCGGAAGGTCACCCAAGCTTATTGTGACACTTCCAAGAAACAGCAAAGTGACATCCGTGACTATGGATGAGAATTTTAAAACCACGCCCTACCAAGTTATGGGACATGGAAATCTAGCATTGGGTCATGTGAACGAGAACATCGACTCTTATGTTCAGTTTGATCTCCGAAACCTTACAAAGGAGACTTTTGAAGTAAGAATAACTATTAAGCCTATGTCGGACGGTTTTCAAAAAAGCGCAGAGGCCTCAGCTTTCATCTATGGTATTACTCCAGAGCGCAATAAGGAGAATAACTATAAAGTAATTCAATTAAATGATGATAATACACCTAATATCTATTCATTTCCAGCTAAGTGGCCAAAGAAACTGCCTCTTCAAGTACCAATCTCCGTACCTGATATATGCAAATATGTAATCGACTGTCCAGGTTGTGGAATAAATGCTCTTTGCTTAGGGGATATATTCAGAATTCCAGGATACTTAGACTTAGAAAGCGTCCAATTGATCATAGACAAAAGAGTTATTTCTGAAGCCGTTTACAATAAGAAATTGAAATCATTTGATTTAGCAATTCCTCAAGATATAGGTCGTAAACAAGCACCAAAATACTTTCTGAAATTCAATTAACCCTTTTTACAAAGATCTTTATAGAGAGGCATGCTCATCTATAAGGATCTTTTACATTAAATAATTCTTTTATAATGAAACAAAATATAATATTATTATTCCTTATTCTTTTCGCTTTAGATATCCATGCTCAATGCCCAACATCAAATTATTTTCTGAATTCTCAGACTAAAATTGATGATTTTTCAACTAATTTTCCAAATTGTACAAATCCACCGCATTCCCTTTTTATACAAGGTTCTGGAGTAACAAATCTAAATGGATTATCACAAATAGTTACAGTTGGAGATGACTTACTAATAAGTAATTGTGACAACCTTATAAATCTTTCTGGATTATCTAGTCTCGTCTCTGTATCAGACAATTTGCATGTTAAAAATTCCGAAAATTTAACAAATTTAGATGGAATAGAAAACTTAGGAACTGTTGGAGGAGATATATTTATTGCTGGCCTTCCAAATTTATCAAATCTTAACGGATTGAGTGGTTTAACAACCGTAGGTGGCTATTTAGACATTCAAAATTGTATTATAATAGATTTAGCAGGATTAGAAAACCTCTCATCTTTGGGAGGTTCTTTAGCTTTAAATGACTTAAGTGAATTAACTAATACAGATGCCCTTGGGGGATTAAACTCAATAGGAAAGAATATTTACATATGGCATAACCCTAAACTTACAAATCTAGATGGTTTAATAAATATCTTTTCTATGAATGGGTTTATATCCATTTTTGATAATATACTACTCTCAGATATATCTGGAATTGAAAACATTGATCATACAACTATAAATACATCTGGTACCGATTTAACGATACTCGACAACTTATCTCTTTCTCTATGCGAAGTTCAATCAGTCTGTGAATTTATTACACTAGCTGCATTAAATCCAAATCTTACTACAAACATTCAAAACAACGCTTCAGGGTGTAACTCCGAAACTGAAATAGATGCCGCTTGTGATACTTGCACACCACCAACAGTAACATTCACCGCACCTTCCGACTTCTGTATTGATGCCGGCATTCAAGCCAATCTAGGAAGTGGTACACCCACAGGTGGTGTCTATTCCGGTCCAGGTGTCACAGATGATGCCAATGGGATAACTTACAGTTTTAATCTTGCAGCAGCTGGAGTTGGAGTACATACATTGACATATGACTATACTGATGAAAACGGATGTATGAATTCGGCATCTAATAATGTAGAGATCTTTGATTTGCCTACCATAACTTATACTGCACCCGCAGATATTTGTGTTGATAGAGATGTACAGACAGGTCTTGGAGGTGCGACATCCGTAGGTGGAGTATATTCTGGATCTGGAGTAACAGATGATGGTAATGGGATGACATACAGTTTCGATCCTGCAGCGGCTGAAGTTGGAGTACATACTTTGACCTATAACTACACCGATGGTAATGGATGTATGAATTCTTCATCTGATGATGTAGAAGTTTTTGACTTACCTACAGTAATATTTACTGCTCCTGCCGATCTTTGTATAGATGCTGGTGTACAGACTGGTCTTGGAGGTGCTACACCTGCATTAGGTGTATATACTGGATCTGGAGTAACGGATGATGGCAATGTGACTTATAGTTTCGACCCAGGTGCGGCTGGAGTTGGAATACATACTTTGACTTATTATTATACTGATGGTAATGGATGTATGAATTCTTCATCTGATGATGTGGAAGTATTTGATGTCCCGTCACTAACAGCATCAAATGGATCGACAACTTGTGGATTAGATAATGGACAAGTCATACTGGAACTTGACGTATTTCAACCAATCACTCTCCATGATGCAAACGGACCTATTACATATGATTGGGGTGCTGATAATGTAAATGGCTTCGATTTTTATGCTGCATTATTTATCCCTGCAGGCACATATAATTGGCATGCAATAAATGATTCTGGGTGTGCTTATTATTTTTCTTTCACAATAAGTGATAGTTCGCTACTAGATGTATCCACATCCACCACAACCACAACCTGCGGCGAATCCACAGGAACCGTAAGCTTTACACTCAATACAGGTACAAACCCAGTATCTATAAATAATGGTGCACCAGTCACACTCCCAACGACCATGTCAGGATTATCTGCAGGAAACTATGACTGGGACTTAGAAGATGCAGACGGTTGCATGTTTACGACTAGTTTTACGATCAATGCTATCGATGGATTAGATATCACTTCTACTCCTACACCTACAACTTGTGACTTAGATAATGGAGCAGTAGAATTCACCATCAATCAAGGAACAGAACCTGTAACTTATACTGACAATGGTGTAGCTATAACAACTTTTACAGATTTATCACCTGGCAATTATGTTTGGGATGCAGAAGATGCTAATGGTTGTAATTTTCAGGTAAGTTTCTATATCCTATTTAGCGATAAATTAAATGTAGAGATTACGAGCACTACAACAACCACATGTGGCTTGGACAATGGCAGTCTTTCCTATTCTGTAATTGATGGTTTAGAGCCAATAACTTTTACTGAAGCTGGTTCTCCTGTAGATATTAACCAGTTACCAGAAGGACTTCATACTTATGTTGCAATAGATGCTAATGGATGTACACAAACCCTATCTACAATAGGCATCGGAAGCAGTGACCCACTTGTAAGTGTAGCTCAACCCCATGCGACTACTTGTGGTTTGGCAGATAATGGATGGGTAGAAATCTTCACAGTGACCGGAACTCACCCAGTGACATACACAGAAAATGGAGTGGTCATGAGTTTGACTGATTTGACACCCGGTGATTACAATTGGGACACCGAAGATGCTTCAGGTTGTACAGGACAAGTAAGTTTTACCATAGAAGAAAGTGAAGTATTTGAAGTAACAGCTGGTAATCCATCAGGTACTATAACAACTAGATGTAATGAAGATAATGGAGTAGTATTTTTATACCACAATGGCGGGCCAACTCAGAGTTTAAGTATAGAAGATGCTAATGGTGCTATCACAAGTCAACCATTCTGTGTCTCTCTAGTACCAAGTGGCCAAGCATGTATAATCTCAGATTTACCCGCAGGAACGTTTAATTGGACGTGTACAGATGGGAATGGGTGTGTAGATCAAGTTAGCTTTACTGTAGAAGAAAGCGACCCTCTAGATATCATCGCCACGCCAACAGCCACATCATGTGACCTAGCAAACGGAGAAGTAAGTTTTACAGTTAATACAGGTACTTCACCAATCACATATTCAGATAATGGAACACCGATTACCAATTTTACAGGCCTAGCTTCAGGAGATTATAGCTGGAATGCTGAAGATCCAGACGGCTGTACTTTTCTCGTCAATTTCACTATCGACCCGAGTATCGAAGCTACCTTCACCACCACTCCAACACATACATTCTGTGATGGAAATAACGGTAGTGTCGTCGGTGCGATGATTACTGGAAATGGATTCTTAACATATACTTTGAATGGAGTTGTAAACACAACTGGTATCTATAACAACCTTGCACCAGGCACATACACCATGACGGCAGTGGACAATGTATTCTGCCCAGCCAGTTCTACATTTACCATCAATGGTAGT
>CALKXE010000099.1 GCA_938003955.1 uncultured Saprospiraceae bacterium
TTACTTGAAAAGTAAAAGATATACACATGCTGTGGATAAGTATTCCAAGTATCTTAGCGTCAATACGATACGATTTTTAGTAATATATCAACATGTTAGTAACTTTTGTAATATGTGTTATGGATTGTTGATAATGTAATATATATGTATTAAAATTATTTGATATGTGTTAAAATTATTGTGAATATTGAAGTTTTATGAATGATTTTGTAAGAGATAATTTCAATATGTTTGCAACCTCAATTAATACGTATTAATTTTAGAGAAGTGCTTCATTTATTATATTCTTTATTGTGGGTGTCAATTCAATAAAGTGACTTCTTTAAACAGCACTATATAGCAATCTTAGGAATGGTTTTAATGCCTTTTTTCTTTCTTGTTTAAAAGATATAAATCCCTACATTTACGACAAGATCAATTTCACCAAACCAATACTTACAAATCAAACGACACAACATATTAGATGATCACAGGAGAATTAAAATCACAAGTAGATAAAATTTGGGATGCATTTGCATCTGGTGGTATTTCCAATCCCTTATCTGTAATAGAACAGTTTACTTATTTATTGTTTATCAGACGTTTGGACGAGATGCAATTGCTAGCTGAAAAGAAAGCTAATATGGTAGGCATTCCGATAAAGGAAATCATATTTACTACTGAGCAAAAAGAATTACGTTGGAGTTCATTTAAGAATAAGGATCCTGAGTCGATGTTTGATCTGTTTACCAAGCCGATGGTAGATGAGATGACTGTATTCGACCATATGAAGCAAGTTGGTAACTCTGTAGGTGTATTTGCTGAGTTCATGAGTAAGGCTAACTTCATCATCGCTACGCCTAGACTATTGGATCAGGTGGTTCAGCTGATTGATAAGATCAATATGGATGATCGTGATACCAAGGGGGATCTATACGAATATATGCTCTCTAAGATAGCATCTGCAGGTAGAAACGGTCAATTTAGAACACCAAGACATATCATCCGTATGATGGTTGATATGGTGCAACCTAAGAAAGACGATGTTATCTGTGATCCTTCAGCTGGAACAGCAGGTTTTTTAGTGACAGCGGGAGAGTACTACAGAGACAATCATAAAAATTGGTTTCTAGATAAAGAATTCAGAGATCATTTCAACAATGAAATGTTTCACGGGATAGAGATAGACAATACCATGATCCGTATAGGAGCAATGAACCTCCAATTACACGGCATAGAAAGCCCCAATCTGATCAAAAATGATGCCCTCAGCGAAAGCGCAGGGGATATCAGAAGTAAGTACTCCGTGATCTTAGCCAATCCGCCATTCAAAGGGATGCTAGATTATGATGCAGTAGAAAACTCTATACTCAAAACAGTGAAGTCTAAGAAGACAGAACTACTCTTTCTAGGTCTTATGCTAAGAATGCTAAAAACAGGCGGAAGATGCGCTGTAATCGTCCCTGATGGAGTCTTATTTGGCAGTTCTAAGGCTCACAAACAGATCAGACAAGAAATCATAGAGAAACATAAGCTAGATGCTATTATATCCATGCCTAGTGGTGTGTTCAAGCCATATGCAGGTGTGAGTACTGCAGTGTTATTTTTCACCAAAACTGGTACAGGGGGTACAGACAATGTATGGTTCTACGATATGGAAGCAGATGGTTACAGCTTAGATGACAAACGGAATGAAATCAAAGACAATGATATCCCTGACTTACTAACAAGATACCACAGCCTCACCTCAGAAAATAAAGAACTCAAGTCGGCTGAGCGCAGCCGAAGTCGAACAGACAAAAGCTTCTTAGTCCCATTCGATGAGATCAAAGAGAATGATTGGGATCTGTCTATCAATAGGTATAAAGAGATTGTATATGAAGAAATAGAGTATGCTGCACCAAGCGTAATAATCAAGGATATAGAAGTGCTGGATCAAGAGAGAAGTGCCGCACTTAATACATTAAAAGCAATGCTCGGTGAAGTATAATCAGTTAGTTGGACATATCGAACAACTCCATCGTGGATGGTTAACCGAAGCGACAAAGGCAATAAATGTATCACTTACATTACGTAATTGGGTAATTGGGTTTTATATTGTAGAATATCAACAAGGTGGTGAGGACAGGGCAGAATATGGTACTGGCTTATTAAAAAAGCTCGAAGTGGCTCTCAAACCTAGCGGTATCCAAGGAATGACAGAAAGAGCATTTAGAAACTATAGGAAGTTCTACCAAGCATATCCACACATTCGGGGGTTGGTGACCACCGAATCTAGGCCCGTTAACCTAGAAACGATATTGCCTATTGCTATAGCAAACTCAAGTCGGGGGTTGGCAACCGCCGAATCTAATGATGATATGATCGTACCTGTAGATAAGATAGTTTCCAATTTATCGTACACCCACTTGGAGCATTTGATGTCTATTGAAGATAACACTAAGAGAGCATTCTATGAAGTCGAATGTATGAAAGCGACATGGTCAGTGAGTCAACTGAAGCGTCAAATCAATAGCTTGTATTACGAACGCTCTAGTATGTCTAAGCAGCCG
>CALKXE010000100.1 GCA_938003955.1 uncultured Saprospiraceae bacterium
TAGATAACTTCCAATTTAATATAATTGAGCTCATTCATTAATTTGAATGAGCTATTTTTGTTTAAGGTAATTTGGCTAGATATCTATAATAATGAAACTACTCCTTGTTTAACCTCAGAATTAGATATAAGAAGAAATACTTTAATTTGGCCTAATCCTTCACAAGATAAGCTTCAGATAAAAACTACGATTAGAAATTATACAATTAGTATTCTAAGTTGTATTGGTCAGATAGTTTTTAGTGAATTAAATACTGGGGAATAGATGTTTCTAATTTGGTAATGGGTGTTATTTTTTAATTTTTAAGATACCAAAAGTGACTTTGATCTAATTCGATTATTCAATATGCCAAAATGATAGTTGAATTGAATGGTATATATATAATTGGCTTTTAGTAATCTGTTAAAGGTCTCTTATAGGAGCATATTATTATTGGATAAATTAAAATAATCTGTTAAAAGATTATAACAGCTGTCACGTTTCGATGATTAAATGGATTATATATACAAACACGGCAAATACAGTAGAGCGACTTTAAAGGATCCGATTACAATAAATAGCTTTTGATCAATACTTTTTTTGCCAAAATAAAGGTAAAATTTCTACCTGTGATAGACCTTTTTTATAACCATTAAATTATTGAATTATGATTGCGAACACATTTGCATTAGTGATTTCTATGTCCCTATGTCTCATGACAGATGTAGATTACTCAACGACTTTAATTCCTGTTGAAATTAATTTTTGTGAATTTACATCAGGAGAGGGCGAAAGTATATGTAGTATCCAAGAAGCAGAGAAACCTAGTTTAAATAAGATCTTTTTTGACCAAAATGGGGGGAATCCAAAATTGCTCATCGATAAAAGAAACGTTACGTCAGAGAAAATGAGATACATATTTGGAAATGAGCAAATAACAATAGGAAAAGTGAATACTATTAATATGCCTTATTTACACAGGAACCTACTTATAAAACCAGGCCAATACAATCTCAAATTAGTTAATAAGGGCTACGTTATTTCATTAACTAATTAAAGACGATATTATATTAAGATTATATCCGAATAAGTATTTATTAGACTACCCATGTACCTGTTGTGCATGGGTAGTTTTTTTAGTGTAATCAATTATGTCATGTGTCATCATAACGCAGTTATAATGACACAATATCAATTAGCTAGCAAAGTTTTTGCACATTTACAATTGAGAATTAACTGTTACAAAAGTAGTGTATGAAAATATTAATTGTTGGAGGAGGAAACATGGGATTGACCTTTGCTAAAGGTTTTTTGAAAACACATATTGTGAGTAAGGAGAACATGCTAATACTGGAGAAATCTCCAGAGAAGGCGGTACAATTAAGGAAATTAGATATTGGTACCGTTTATGGAGAAGCGGGTGATTATATAAAATCTGCTGATCTTGTTATCTTGGCTGTAAAACCGCAGGATATCAACGGATTGTTTTCTATTATTGAACCTTACATTGATGCACAACAAGTAATCCTGTCTATTATGGCAGGTGTAAAGATGGAAACCATAGCAAGCCAACTTGGATCGGAGAAAATAATACGGGCAATGCCTAATTTACCTGCGCAAATAGGTTCGGGGATGACCGTCTTTACATCATCTGAGGCTGTCACTAGGATAGAGCTCGTTATGGTTCAAAACTTGTTGAATAGTACAGGGAAATCGATTTATAAGGATTCGGAAGAAATGATTGATGCATCTACCGCTATATCTGGATCAGGTCCTGCATATGTCTTCTTTTTTATGCAATCATTAATTGAAGCTGCAAAAGGTATGGGTTTTTCACAGTCTGAGGCTGAACTGTTGACTTTTCAAACATTTCGTGGAGCTGTAGAACTGGTTAATAAAAACGATATTAGTTGTGAGGATTGGATTAATAAAGTATCAAGTAGAGGAGGAACGACAGAAGCTGCATTCAGTAAATTGAAGCAATCTGATATTTCTACAAAGTTCCAATTAGCTGTGAATCAAGCCTTAGTCAGAGCGAAAGAATTAAGTGAAATAGGGTAAAGGTTAATAAACATCTAAGCATTAATATAGCTTAGGTTTTTGGTAAGTTATATTTGACTTAAGTTTTTTTTGTGCAATTAGTTGAGTAAATACAATTTCTCTCTTTTCGAAAAATAAAATTTATATAGAATGAAAAAATTATTTTTATTCCATTCCATAGTAGAGATGATAGGTGGAGTATTATTAATATTCAGACCAGATCTATTGCTTATGAGTGATGGTCAAGCGGTTGAGTTAATTATAGTATCTAAACTATACGGAACATTAGCATTGACTTTCGGTATCATAAGTTTTTTGCTGTATAAGGTTTTTCAATATTCAGATACTTTCAAAAAGATAGCATTACTGATCATGTTCTTTCATTTGATGGTTTCATTTCAAATGTATGCGGCATATTCCCAAGGTATAATATCCAATTTAGGAGCTTTTGGTTTACATATGTTATTAGCTGTTCTATTTTTTGGAGTATATATGAATGAGTTAAACAGCTTTTCGGCGAGAAAAGATAAAGCTGAAAATTAAATTGGTTACTTATTAAACTTCCCATTCTTATGGGAGTCCTATTTATTTAAAAGTATTTTACCATGATATAAATATAATATGAGAATTCAAGTAATTTTTATTTTAGTCTTTTCTAGTCTTTTAGGATACGGACAAAACAGTTTAACTGGTAAAATATTTTCTGAAGTTGGCAGCCTTATTGGTGCTGAAGTTAGTCTATATAAAATGAATTCCGATATAGTCCATGGTTCGGTTACAGAAGCTGATGGTTCATATATTATCAGTAATGTTTCTTCTGGAAATTACCGTATTGTGGTGAATTATCTAGGATTCAAAAAGTATAGAAAACGGCTAACTATTGACACAGATATTGTATGGGACGATATTGTGTTAGAAGAAGATGTGTTAGAGATTGACGGAGTAGAGATCACTGGAACTATGATACAAGCTATCCAAAAGGGAGATACTACGGTATTCAATGCTGGTGCATTTAAAACATTACCAGATGCAGATGCTAAAGACTTGATAGCTAAGATTCCTGGAATCCAAATAGAAGGAGGAACAGTGAAAGCCAATGGAGAGAATGTAACTAAGGTAACAGTGGATGGTAGAGAGTTCTTTGGTAATGATCCGAATGTAGCTTTGAATGCACTTCCCGCTGAAGTAATCGATAAAATAGAAATTATAGATGAGCAAAGTGAGCAATCTCAGTTTACGGGTTTTGATGATGGAAATACAACGAAGACGATAAATATTGTCACTAAAACGGATAAACGAAATGGTGAATTTGGAAAAATATATGCTGGATACGGGGAAGAAGATAGATACCAGGCCGGAGGAAATATAAATATATTTAATGGTGATCAAAGGACATCAATAATCGGGTTATCAAATAATATTAATCAGCAGAACTTTTCAACGGATGATTTATTAGGAGTTACTGGAAGTAGTGGTAATAGCAGGAGAGGCAGAAGGGGTAGAGGGGGAGCAAATAATTTTTTAGTTGGCCAGCAGGCGGGTATTGCTAATACGAATTCAATTGGATTGAACTTCTCAGACAAGTGGGGAGAGAAAGTAGATTTTTCAGGTTCGTACTTCTTTAATAAATCTGACAATACGTTGGATCAGGATATTGAACAAGAATATTTTGGTGAGGATATCGGAGGAGATATTTATAACGAAAGTAACCTAACTGAAAGTGACAATCAAAATCACAGAGTCCAGGGACGAATAAACATTGAGTTAGATGAAAAAAATTCTATTAGAATACAACCGAGAATAAGTTGGCAGGATAACGAGACAAATGAATTTTCAGACACAGAGTTTCTAAGAAGTGGAAACTTGCCCGATTTAGCTAGCAATATATATAATTCAGATCAATCAGGGCTTAACCTTAATAACAGTATAAGATTTAGGCATTCATTTGAGAAAAAGGGAAGAAGTTTGTCTCTCTCTTTAGGGAATAGTTACGCGCCAAAAGATGGACTTTCGTCATTAGAAACGAATCTTTCATTAGACAGTACAGGAAATGATAATATTCAGTTTAGTTTGGATGATAATAGTGATTGGGGAGTTGAGACTGAGATTAGTTTTACAGAGCCACTTTCCGAACGTTCGCAATTGATTGTTGAATACGAATTTGAGAAAGATCACGGTGAGGATAGCAGGAATACAAGTATAGGAACAACTCTTGATGCGGGAATACCATTATCTTCCTTGTCTAATGATTTGATGACTGATCAGCTAACACATACAGTAAGTACGGGTTATAGATGGCGGAAAGATAAGACTAGTATTATGGTAAGAGGACGAGTTGAGAATACCTCTATATCGGCAGATCAATCTTTACCATCTGCATTTATGTCGGATAAATCATACACTAACTTTCTACCCTTTGTAATGGCCCGAATGGAATTCTCAGGAAAGAAAAATTTACGACTTTATTATAGACCTCGAACTGATAATCCATCTGCAAATCAACTTTCTGAGACGATTGATAATAGTAATCCACTACAGCTTAGTAAGGGAAATATAAATATTGAACAAGGATATCAGCATAGTTTGTTTGCTAGATATTCTTCTACAAACGTTAAAAAAGGTACTGTCTTATATGTTTTTGCGGGAGGTGATTATTCCAATAACTATATAGGTCAGAGGACATATTTGGGTGGTCGAGATGTTGAACTCTACGATCAATTGAACATCGATCCTAGAGCTCAATTGACTCTTCCAGAAAACCTATCTGGGTATTATAATTTACGATCTTATGTGACGATCGGATTGCCTGTAACTGTAATCAAGTCAAAGCTGAATTTTAATATCAATGGAAATCATACGAATACTCCAAGTATAATTGATGATTTGGAAAATGACATAACCAATTCATCTTTAGGTTTCGGAGCTAGCCTTACTTCCAATATTAGCAATAATGTAGATTTTACAATATCATCAAATACTAACATTGGTAGTGCTACGAATTCATTACAGTCAGATCAAAATACTAATTTTACAAACCAAACAACAGGATTGAAATTAGATGTGATTTTTCCTTGGGGAATCACATGGAGAAATCAAGTAAACCATCAGCTATATAGAGGTTACGGAGATGGATTTGATGATAGTTTTCTTTTAGGTATCATGAGTGTTGGGAAGAAGTTTTTAAAAAATAATAGAGCTGAATTAAGTCTTTCTGTTTTTGATTTATTTAATCAGAATCAAGCGATCAGTAGAACAGTAAACAATACTTATATTGAAAGTTCTGTGAGTAATGTTCTGCAAAGATACTTTATGGTTAATTTCAAGTACGACCTAAGGCACTTCGGTAAAAGTACTAATAATGGAAGATCACAAGAAAGAAGAGGAGGCAGAGAAAGGCGAGATCGATAATTAATTTTTAAAGTGCCGTACTTAAGTTTTATCTTTGAATTAAAATTGACTACAAATGAAATATATAATACAGATTTTTTTCATGGTTTTATTATTCTCTTCATGTAAGACGACTAAGGAAGTCCCTGCAGTTGTAGAAGAGAAAGTTGTTCCTGAAAGAATTGCAGATGAAAATACTAAGGCAGCTGCTGCAGTTAGAAATGGTAAATCGGATAGGCTTAAAAAACCCCAAATAGATCCTGAGCAAATAGTAGCTCAGTTAAATATGTCTGAAAGTCAAGAAAAGTCTTTTCTTGATTTTTGGGAAAAAAATCAAGCCGAAATGGATAAACTTAGGAATGAGTCTACCGGCGATAGAGCAAGCATGCGCGAAAGGATGAAAGTATTTAGAGAAAGTAGCCAATCAGAGATTAAAAAAATTCTAACTCCAGAACAGTTTAATCAATACAAGCAAATGTTAGCTAAAGACAGAATGAAATCAAGGAGAGGAGGCCAATAATCTATAATACTTCGGCGACTACAAAGATACTACCAGCAACGATTACAATATCATCTCTATTTGCGATGCTAAGAGCATTTCTATATGCTGCGGGCACTGATGGGTATTCTAATCCATATAATTCAAAATTTAGGGCTTTTGATTTGAGTATTTCTGTTTTCATGCCTCTTGGAATATCTGCTTTTGCAAAATAGTATATGGCTTTTTTAGGTAGAATAGATAGGATTGCGTCTAGATCCTTGTCAGCTGCTGTACCATATATTATATGTATAGTTTTGTGTTTTATTAGCTCTAGTTCTTCTACTAGGAGCGAAATGCCAGCTTCATTATGAGCACTATCGAAAATAACTAGAGGTTCTTCTTGTACTACCATCCATCTGCCTATGTAATAAGTTAGCCTATTTATATTTTCTAATCCATCTGCAATTTTTCGGGTATCAAGATCAAATTGATCTTTCAATATCCAAAGAGAAAATAATGTAGTTACTAGATTTTTTAACTGATATGGATTTGTCATAGAGGTATTAAAATCTACGCTCCAATCGTCATTTTTGAGTCTGAAATGAAACGCCCCATTTTCTTTTCGAACAATAGTAGATAATTGATCTGCCTGATATATTTCACTTCGTTTAGCTATTGCTTTATTTGTAAATATTGGATTTGTATCCTCTTGGTATTCTCCGATAACTATTGGAATATTGTCTTTGATAATACCAGCTTTTTCACCAGCGATAAGCTCTAAAGTATTCCCTAACATGGATTGATGATCTAAGCTAATGTTGGTTATTATTGAAAGTATTGGCGTTATAATATTAGTGCTATCTAGTCTGCCCCCCAAGCCAGTCTCAATAATTGCTATATCCACTTTTTGATTTGCAAAGTGTGAGAATGCCATCGCAACTGTGATTTCAAAGAATGATGGTTGTATTTTTATGAAATCTTTCTTATAAAGCTTGACAAATTCAATCACTTCGTTTTCGGAAATAAACTCTGCATTGATCTTGATGCGCTCTCTATAATCCTTATAATGGGGTGAAGTATATAATCCTACTCTATATCCATTTGCTTGCAATCCTGCGGCTATCATATGAGAAGTAGACCCTTTGCCGTTTGTGCCAGCGATATGGATTGATTTAAATTTATTTTGGGGATTACCCAATAAATCGCAAAGAGCAATAATATTATCCAAGTTTTTTTTGAATGCTGATACGCCCTGTCTTTGATACATTGGCAATTGGCTAAATAGAAAATCCTGAACCTCCTGATATGTCATAGTTATGAATTACAATTATTGTGTGAAGATAATCTCAAAAACCAATTTTGATTCTATCTTGTTCTATAGAAATGAAAAGTGATATGCATTTTGATTATATTATTCTCGGAAGTGGTGCTGCAGGGCTGAGTCTAGCGCATAGAATGGCTAGTGATAGATATTTTGATAACAAATCTATTGCTATAATAGATCAGGATAAAAAGAGCAGAAATGATCGTACATGGTGTTTTTGGGAGTCAAATGAAGGATATTTTGATTCAATTGTCAAAAAAAGATGGGAAGAGATTCAATTTTATTCTAAAACGCTAGACAAGAGACAGAAAATAGATCCATACCAATATAAGATGATATCAGGATTGGACTTTTATAATCATACAATCCCATTTATCAAACAACATGCGAATTTCACATTTATACATGATGAGATAATTTCTGTAACTGAATCGCCTCAGAATGCCATTGTAAAAACTAGTAGCAATAATTATACTGCTAACCTAGTACTCAAAAGTTATCCCTCTGTCGAAAAGCTAAATCCTAAAGAGCATATATACGTCGACCAACATTTTAAGGGTTTCTTTATAGAGACAAATAAGCCCGTATTCGAGCCTTCTTGTGCTACGTTTATGGACTTTAGAATCGATCAAAAGGATGATGCTAGATTTTTATACGTGTTGCCTGAATCTGAGACGAAAGCACTCGTAGAAGTTGCTCTTTTTTCCAATAGTCTCTTATCTAAAGAGGATTATAATCTGATATTAACTGATTATATCAAAGATTTTCTAAAGATTGAGGAGTATAGTATTTTGGAAGAGGAGTTTGGGATTATTCCGATGACTACTTATGCTTTCAAAAAGCATAATACGAAGCATGTCTTTCATATTGGTACAGGAGGTGGAATTGTGAAGGCGAGTTCTGGATTTGCTTTCACTAGAATACAAAGACACAGTACTCAACTTATCAATTGCATGAAAAATGGATCTCCTCTAGCTAATAGTTATGATGGGCTACATGGCAGACATACATTCTATGATAAAATTATGTTGCACGCTATGTTAGAAAATGGAACGGCTGGAGAAGATATATTTACAGACCTTTTTGCAAAAAAGACTGCCGCTCAAATTTTTAAATTTTTGGATCATGATACTTCTTTTGTCGAGGATATAGGGATATTCAAAGCTCCTCCTATGCTTCCCTTTACGAAGTCATTTTTTTCTGTTTTTGGAAAATAATCAAAAAAAATCGGAAGAAAAATACAAGCTATGCTTAATATTTATCTTCCGAGTGTCATCTTTTATGAATGCTAATATCCAGGGAAGGATACTATCATAAAACAGAGTAATACCCCTAGCATGGTGCACGCCAACCATAGCCTAGCGTCTAGCCAGACGTGCTCGTCTTTTTGTTGTGCCATAATGAGTGTTTTCCTTTTTGATTTGCGACCGTTATGAGTTTTGTTCGCTCCTCAAAAAATAGTTTGGTTATTAATTTCAACACTATCCTAAATGCTATAATGATGCCATCAGGTTTATTCATCATATGTTATCTACACTCATTTTTTACTTATTGTTGAGGTAGTATTTGTTTGTGGTTTTTCATTAACCTGTTGTGATCTAGAAATGAATGATTTTTACATAACGTTTTATGAGATGTGATTCATAGTAGGAATATTCATTATTCGAAAAATACCAAAAAAAGAAAATAAGGAAACTAATGTTCCCATTAAATCAAAGAAAATAAAAATAATAGAAGCTTTGACTTTTCTGGAAAAAGCTTGTGTGTGTTAAACCTTAAATGACTAGGTTTGTTTAATCATTAGTAAACAACGCTTAAACAGTTGAGTTTTTGGGGCGAGAAGAAAAGAAGATTATATATGATTAAAGTAGGAGATAGAATACCAAATTTTTCATCAACAACTGAGGATGGTACTGTTGTGACACCCGATACAATGAAAGGCAAAAAGCACATATTGTTTTTCTATCCTAAAGATGATTCTCCAGGTTGTACTAAGGAAGCATGTAGTATTAGAGACAATTATAAGTACTTCACGGTAAATGATTATGTAGTATATGGCGTAAGCCCTGATAAAGAGAAAAAGCACCAGAAATTTATTGATAAGTTCGAATTCCAATTTTCACTATTAGCAGATGTTGAAAAAGAAATGATCACTGCTTTTGGATTGTGGGGCACTAAGAAGTTCATGGGAAGAGAGATTGTTGGTGTCTATAGAACTACCGTTGTTGTAGATGAAGAAGGAATCGTTACTAATATAATTAGTAAGGTAAAGACTAAAGAACATGGTGAACAACTTATCGCTGAGTTGGGTCTAACTAAATCTAAGTCTTAGGTGAACTAGAATATATAGAAATAAATACTGCAGCCATTCTCATACTGAATGGTATATCATCATTCATGTAGTCATCTATCAACCAATCTCTCGGATCGCCTTCGTTTTCTGAGTAGATTATTAAATCTCCTCTGTCGGCTTCCCTGTTTTGCCATTCGTCTACAGTATTTCCGTACTTTGACTTTATTGTAAATTGTTGCTTACCTAGTTTTATTTTCCAGCTGGTAGGATCGTTGGGCCATGTCCTTGTAATCGAAACGATATCAGAACCTTGGCGTAATTCCCAAAAACCTGGATTGTTATCATACTTCTGAACAATATCGCCATCAATATCTCCGATAGAATACTGCCAAGCTGTAAAATCATCGCTTAATCCCCAAGTAAGCTCAAGTTGGCCTTCAATAATAGTTATAGAGTCTACTTCTATTTCTACATTCCATACTCTAAATGAATCATTGTTCTCTGTATGAAATGCTATGATATATTGTGCTTGTAATTGAACACAAATAAAAAGCGAAAATAGTAATATGGATATTCCTTTCATCTAATTATGATAACGTTGATTTTGAATGGAAGGTAACAAAATTCTAGTCGGATATTTATATTGATTTATCAGATTTTGAGGATAACAGATAGAATTTCAATTAACTTAAAACAAAAATGAGGTTATGACAATCTATAAATCGACTAAAAACATCTTTTTTCTAATTCTTGTTAAGTATGTGCCTTATACAGTGTACGGTATTATGTTACTGTCTCTTATAAGAGAATACATAGTCTCTGAAAATTTAAATAATAAACTACTCTTATCCATTTTGATGCTAACTATCATGTTTGGACTGTTAATTGGGTTTGTTGAAAAAATTCTCAAAACAAACTATAGAATAGAGAACAGTGCCCTACATATTGATTCAGGATTCACAAAAAGAGAAATCTATATTTCAAATATTCAGAGTTTGACCCATAGTAATTATACAGGCTATGGACGTAAGCCTGGGCTTGACGTTAAAGGACTAAAGTTAATATATGAGTCAGGCCGTATGATATTTGTCACTCCGGAAAAATCCGAAGAGTTTATTAATAATCTCAAATCTGTTAATCAGAAAATAATTATCCAATAAATTCATCGTCAATTTGGTCTAATGCGATGTATCCAAAACTCCTTATAAATACTCTTGCAATAGAAAATAATTGCTGAACTAGAATAGCAAAAAGAACAATCAACCAAGAGGGTGCGCCTCTATCTCCCATTAATAGATAGTATATAAGGGCCAATAGCAGATGTATGCCGATTAATAAGTAACCGATTGAGAGGACTTTAAAAAAGTGATTCTTTAAAAATGCTAGCCCTAGTTTTATAGACTTCCAAAAGGGTGCTCCTTCTATGTAATTATACCTAGCACTTATACTTAATCCCCATATACCAATAATACAAACTGAAAAAATTGCTATCAAAATAAATAATGAAATCACAAATGGTTTTTCAGATGAAAATGTAGTCAACGGATCACCAATAATAGATTTAAATGGGAGCCCGATAATAGCTGCGAGGAGAATGATCAGAACAAATGAAAGTAAGGCGAAACCTAAAAATGGAATTAAATATTTGATTCCATTTTTTAGTTGAGATATAACGCCGATTTCTCCTTTTTTGATATTGAATAAAAGACCTCCTTGAAGCCAAGTGCTTACAATTAAGTAAATCGGTGTTAGAGTCATCACCCAAGAAAGTACCGAAGAAAATACATTTTCATTACTATTGATCATATCCATAATCACAGTTCGATCAAAACCTGATGCCAGCTGTTCTAAAGCCATGGATTGACCTAGATTATCATTCACAGTATAATAGAAAATCAAACCAATCAACAAGCTAAAAATCAATTGACATATATAGATGCAAAATGACTCAGCACTATGTGCCGAGGTTCTATTCCATATATGTTTGAGTCTCTGTATCATTCGATTCTATTAAAACAAAAAGCTAGCATATTCCAAAAAGGTCTGCATCCAATTGGTAGATTTAGCTGCATATTTTACAATAGGTTTTTTATTCGGATTGTAAGTAAGACTATTATTATTGAAATTGATGTCTAGAGCTATTGTATTATTTGGGTCAATGTTTACTGACTGAATTTTAACACCAGGTCCGTATTCAAGAACTTTTTCACCAGGAGAGCCATCCCAATCCATATATGCGACAGATCCGTTTTCATAAATGATTTCAACAGAAACTGGAAACTGCAATCCACCGTTTTGCGATAAAACCACCTTGGTGTTATTGCCAGAATTTAATTCAGTATTTTCGATGTATACTACTTCATAATCGCATATTTCTGTTCCGTGGAGACATTGATCAAAAAACAGATCGAGATCAAAACCTGTATAGACATCAGCTAGGACTTCTTTTGTGATTCTTCTAAAGTCAGCCTCTTTCGGATGTTTGAATTTATATTCATTATAATAAGCCTGGATGACTTTGTCCATAGCGGCAGAACCTACTAAACCTTCGAGTGTTTTGAGAACTAAGGAGGTTTTGGCATAGATTAATCCTTTATAAGGACCTTTTATTTCCCAGCCCGGTGCGGCAATGGGGCCTAATCGACTGTGATCTAACTTGGTATATTCGAGTCTTGAATTCTCAGCATTTCCTGATCGGAAACCTAGTACATTATAAAAAGATGACTTCTCTCCGTGAAAATGATCAGTTATTCGATCTTCATAATAGGTAACAAATCCCTCATCTAACCATGCTTCTTCTTTCTCATTAGAGGCCAAAGTAGCCATGAAATACATATGTACGAACTCATGTATAACAAGTGATTCTACTGATCTTACACTCTTTGGAATACCATAGAAAGAAGCCGCGGTAATCATCATTGGATATTCCATGAATCCGCTATTAAGCGCGTGTACTGGTGGATCTACGACAGTTATTTTTGGATATGGATATGGCCCCACGTTTTTATTCATATATTCTAGGCCATGTTCTATTGCTTGTCGGTATCTATCTGCAAAAGCACAATGTTCTGGCGGCATGAGTATTTCAATTTCTACACCTCGAAAGGTTGACTTATAAACGTCAAATTCTGAATAGACAACGAAGCCAAAATCAATAAGATCATGCGCTTGGAATTGTACTACTTGTTTGCCATCTTCTTTTATTTCCGAGACTCGGCATCCTGACGCTCCTACTTGCAGATGATCCGATGCTGTAACTGTTACATGGTAGTCCCCGAAATCAGCGAAGAACTCTGTGCCTGGCACAAACTGATGACTATTCCATCCCCATGTTTCATGCTTGTCTTGTTCGTAAACACATACTTGAGGAAACCAATGGACAAATAAGAAAAAGTCTTTTTGACTATAACCAGCTCGAGCAATAGTCTTAGGCATTTTAGTTGTGAAATCCATTTCATATATGCCAGTTTCACCAGGAAGTAGTGGTGTGTTAAGTGCAATTTCTAGTATGGATTGATCATATTTGTTACCATCATTAGGTTGGATATATTCTGCGTTATTAGCAAGATCCTCCTCCTTAGAGTTAAGCATTTTATCTATTGATATATGTCCCCATTCTTTTGCAGAGCGATCGGCTATGTCCCTGCCAAAAACCTTACCGCCACTATTCCTCAAATAACTTGATTTCAAATCCTGAAATGCATTCATATACATATAGAACCTTAATGAACGGATAGTGTCAGGTGAAGTGTTCTTCCATTTTAGTGTTTGGTGACAATGAGCAACTTTCCCTTCATGATCGAGATCTACCGTTATATCATAGTTGGCTATTTTTGGGGATTGATTCTTATTATAATCAGAGTTACATTGCGCGGACAAAAGCGAATGAATTAAAAGAAGACATAGTATGAAGCTCAATCGGATCAAATGATATCGTTTGGTTGTAAAAATATCGAATCTGTATCAATTATATCATTTATCGATAGTTTTCATTTATTTTGTTGACATTGTCCAAACAAATCAGAAGATTATCGAAACAAAACTGCCCTTATTTATTAATTGTGACATGGGAGAATGGGATGCTCCTCACTTAGAGTATCGAGATCATCTCATTATGCCTTACATAGATCTCTGCAATATTGCTTGCGCAGGTCATGCCGGATCTATAGATATCATGCAGCATACCATAGAGTTGGCTATCGCACAGGAAGTAGAGATAGGTGCGCATCCTGGATATGCGGATAAGACTAATTTTGGTAGGAAGTATATAGAATTATCGGAACAATCTTTAAAAGATTTATTACATATTCAAATTGATCTTTTTTTAAATGCCGCTGATACAAATGGAGTGGTGCCTTATCATATAAAACCACATGGAGCATTATACCATGCCTGTAACCATCAAGAATTGGAGATGAATGTCCTTATTGATATTATAAAACAAGAATATTCTCATCTCACCTTATTGGTATTTCCTAATGGCATTCTTCATACACGAGCAGAAGATGAGCAATTGAATTATATGGTAGAATCATTTATTGATAGGAAGTATATGGATGACTTAACCTTAGCATCGAGAAAAGACGAAGGATCAGTCATCACTTCAGTAGCTAAAGCTAAAAAGCAATTCGAAAACTTGTCATTAGGAAAAGTTATTGCTAGCGATGATAAAATGCATCCATTGAAAACACAGACGGCATGTATTCATGGAGATAATCCGATAGTTTTAGAAATATTAGAATCAATTCATTTATGAATAAGTTTGATATACAAATCAGTCAGATGGGTGATAGGTCAATATTAATTGAATGGCCGCAAAAAATAGATGAGGGGATCTTGGAAGATATAATTTCTTTTAAAGACTTAGTGCTAGATTATGCCGGTGATAAACTAGCTAATCATACACCGGCATATGCTTCTTTGCTATTGCAGTATGGACAAAAAGTCGATTTTGATATTGCAAGAGAAGAATTATTAGCGCTATATCAAAGTAGTGAATCGTCAATCAAGACAGGAATACAAAAATGGCATATTCCAGTATGTTACCATCCCTCATTAGCCGTGGATTTGGAATCATTTTCGAAAAAAAACATTAGCCATAACGAGTTAGTGGAGTTGCACATAGGTGGTGAGTATAGAGTCTATATGATTGGATTCTTACCTGGTTTTCTCTATTTGGGAGGATTACCTGAACGATTGCATTTGCCGAGAAAAAAAACTCCAAATCTCAAAACACCTAAAGGTTCAATTGCTATTGGAGGACAACAAACTGGAATCTACCCCATAGAAAGCCCAGGAGGATGGCACGTAATAGGTAGAACTCCACTTAGCCTGTTTGATATTAATTCTGATAATCCAACACCAATCGAACAAGGAGATTATATTAAGTTTTATAAGATTGACTTAGAGGTCTACAACAAGTTGAGCGCCGAGAATTAATTTTCAACATAGAATACAAATGTAATAACATAGTATTGTCAGCATAACAAAGCGGTTTTATGCAGTTCATCGATTCTAGCGATTTAGCAATAAGAACGTTTTCGTTCTTTATAAAAAGGATGTTACCTTTGCGGCATTAATACATAAATTCTCCGATGCTGGAGTCGGAATAATAAAATAGGGATGTTTTTTTAAAAACACTTGAACCAAAAAGATTTGATTTTTGACCTTTCGGTTGAAAAGAATGGCAAATACTCCAACTGTGTGTTGTGGTGAGTCAAATTTTAAGATCTTTTTACTGATCAAAGAGAAATGGGAAGAAGAAATAAACTCAAAAAATTTAATGAACTACTGTCGTTCACGAATGTATATGAAAACTACGATCCAACGAACCCTAAGTTGATGGCCAACGAAACTACGGAGGTCGACCTAAAAGGAAAATGGAGAGCGGAACATTTTAAAAATGATAATCCGCTTGTGTTAGAATTGGCGTGCGGAAGAGGAGAGTACACACTGGCTTTAGGTGGAGCTAATCCTAGTATTAACTACATGGGACTAGACGTAAAAGGTGCTAGGATATGGCAAGGAGCAACCCGAGCTGCCGAACAAGAATTGAATAATGTTGCATTCCTAAGAACAAGGATCGAGCAAATTGGTCTATTCTTCGGAGAAGATGAAGTGGATGAGATATGGATAACTTTTCCAGATCCATTTCTTAAAGGAAGTAAAGAAAATAGAAGACTTACTTCAGTACCATTTTTGGAGAGATTCAGACCGATTCTAAAGAATGGTGGAATTATTAATCTAAAGACCGATGATCCTACTCTGTACGAATTCACTCAAGAGACTTTTGCAGCATGCGAGTTCTTAGATGTGATATACGATAAAGATGATATCTATAGTGAGCCATTGGACTTTCCAGAGTTGGAATACAAAACTTACTATGAGAAAATGCACCTTGAGAAAGGAAGGAAGATCAAATTTATTCAGGGAAAATTGAAAAAGTAAGATACGATGGACATAGCTATATTTACATTTAATGATTTCTCAGAGAATACTTACCTATTGTATGATGACAGTGGAGAATGTATCATTTTTGACCCCGGATGCAACAATGAAGAAGAACGCAAAACACTTGTTGATGTCATAGAATCTAACAATCTGAAACCAGTAAAACTGATCAATACACACTGTCATATCGATCATGTGCTTGGTAATAAATTTGTTGCTGATAAGTACAACTTACCTCTTATTAGTCATGAGGGTGAGAAACAAGTGCTTGCAATGCAACCTCAGGTAAGTTCTATGTATGGTGTTGCTTATGATCCGAGCCCAGAGATTACGGAAACTTTAGAAGATGGCGATATAGTGAAGTTTGGAAATACGGAGTTGAAAGTATTATTCACTCCTGGCCATTCTCCTGCATCAATTTCATTTTACTGCGAGGAAGCGGGAGTTGTGATAGGTGGTGATGTTTTGTTTCAAGGTAGTATTGGACGGACCGACTTACCAGGAGGAGACTTCGATACATTAGCAAACAGTATAAGAACGAAATTTTATACACTTCCTGACGAAACAGTTGTATTTTGTGGACACGGCCCTTCAACCACTGTGGGAGAAGAGAAGAAAAATAATCCTTTTGTGAAGGGGAATAATTAACTAAAAGACGAAAGACCTCGGAGGTTTTAGAAACCTCCGAGGTCTAGGTCAAAATAAACATAACTTGTGAAACCTGTATTCCATCCAGAAACGATATCCAATCTTAAAGAAATGATAGATGCTGTAATGCAGCAAGGAAGTGGGAATACAAACGTCTCAGAAGTTATAGATGATATAGGAAAATCTCTCAAATCTTATCAAGACAATAAAGAAAATAAGATCTTCTTATTCGGATCAGCAGCTTTAGTTGTCATTTTTGCGTTGATTCTATTGTTTACTACGAAGGCTTCTTGGCCACTGATGTTTATTATTGTTTGGATTGGGGGATTCATGTATTATAGAGTCCATGAAAAAGGACTCGAACTAGAAGTGTTACAAAAACAAAGCTTGATCAATCCGAAAAGCCCTCTCGCTAAAATGGATTACCTTATCAGTGGTATAGATTTAAAAATAGGGAGGAAAGATATACTCAAAATATATATGTCCATCATGTTGTCATCGACGGTAATGATGGCGCATCACCTATTCGTTGACTCCTCTGTAACTGTTAATATATTTTTACTTTTCGGTGCTATTGTATTGTCCTATTTTTTTTGGAAGAACTTCTACAAGGAGGATATTGCGGAGTTGAATGTGATTAGAGATCAGATCGAGGAATTGAAAAGCCAGTTGATATTGGGGAGGGTTTATGAGTAGTTGAGTTGCCTGAAAGACTTTAGGATGAATTTATTGGCGTTTAGGGCTTTTTCTGGCTTGATAGCCAGAAAAAACGGAAGCAATTTAATTGATTTATAATAAAATCATATTTATGTCGAAATGTAATTCGCGACCATAGTTTGTGTTAAATCAACCGCGATTAAACTGAATAATTACCTGGTAGATATCTTTATAATGCTTATTAAAAGAAGCTATTGATCCTCCGATACTTGCTCCTAAGAGCCCAAACATAAATCCCCAAAAAGTAAACTTATATCCTATATGGATGTCATTTGACTTATAGAAAATAAGTATATAAAGACCAATTGCTAAAAATACAATCTGTAGAATTGCACCTATTATTAACATTAATCTTTTCATGTCAAGTTTTTGTTTAATTATCCCTAAAAAGATAGTTGATGATTCTTTTTTATCAGATTGGTCGAGAGGAATTTTAATTATTTGAGGAAGAACTCCGATTGCAACTCCTGAAAGTAGTACAAGAAAAATTCCGACTACTTGAGAAATAGACAGGCCACTATTTTCTAAATAAATTACATAGCTAAATATAAATCCAAATAGAAAAATAACAAGAAGTTGTAATGGTCTGTATTTCTTTGTCAATGTTTGCTCTCTTGTTAACTTGTCGGAAATTGATTGTAACTTATCCGAAGTAACTTTTTGATTTTGAAAATCATATGTTTCTTGATTCCAGATTGTTTCTAGATTATCCATTTGCTTTTACTTTATTGATTAATTGCTGTTTAATTCGGCTAATTTTAACTCCAACGTAGTTAGAAGTAATTCCAATAATTGATGAAATTTCTTGGTGAGTAAACCTATCTAAATAGAGCAGAATTATTGCTTTGTCTTTGGGCAACAACTCTAATATGGAATTATGAAGTAGGTTGAAATTTTCATTTTCAACTTCGGTCCTAACAGTATCTATATTAATCGTGTGAAGTGGTACGGTTTCTATAGTTTTACTTCTCTTGTTGAGCAAGCAAGTGTTTATTGCAATTCTATAAATCCAGGTTTTGATATTTGATTCTTGTCTGAAGGAGGGTAGGCCTTTCCAAATATTAACCAAAATGTCTTGTAATAAGTCTTCTGCTTCTTCTCGTGTCTTAGAATATCCAAGACATACCTTAAAAAGTGATGAGCTATAGTTTTGTGTTATTTGTTCAATTGAAAGTTCCATTATTAGATTAGATACAATAAGGAGCTTGTTTCTTACAAATGGCTTAATTTTATTTTAAAATCTTAAGTCGCACATCAAGCCCAAACCTTACACCCTTCCGTACAATTCTTACAAATCTCAATCTGGTCTCTCCCGATCAATAGACTCTTACGGAACTGAT
>CALKXE010000101.1 GCA_938003955.1 uncultured Saprospiraceae bacterium
TGGAAAACGAACTAAGCAGGAGTTTGTATTGGCAGTAGGGAATAAGGAAAGCTGCAATATGAATTTATTGTATGTGAAGTAAGAGCTTTCACTAAAAAACGAATCTAAATCTAATACAATAATAAGTGCAATAAAAGAGGAGTATGATTTACATCATAATTGCCAAAACTGTGTAAATCCTAACCAATAAACAAACTCTATTAACCCTTATCAAGGTTCGGAATCGGTCCTTCAGACCTCTAATTTTATTTTCATATGGTAACGATGGCTTCCAGCCATCGCTTTGTGGACTCGCTCCTTCAGGCCTTTTCGGTTTTAAATTTTATTATTTCTTAAAAGTAGCTGTGCTCAAAGCCCATAGGGCTGATCCCAATCAGCGATGTCCTTCAGCGCATCGATTATTAATTTTGCCTTTTTTTAAGCCTGAAGGGCTGATTCCGAACATCAACTAACATAAATACAGTGGGTTATGCATGTAAATTAATAGAGAAGATTTGGCTTTATAACGAAAGGATTGGGTAAATAATCAAAGGACTTCAGAGAAGCCCAACTATGTTAGAAAATCCAGATTAAATCCATGACGACTTCAGAGGAGTCGGACTATCATCTAAAACTAAACATAATTGAAAATCAATAATTAAATCAAATATCCATTCTTTCTACCCACACGATTCTTTAAAGAGCCAAAGATTTTATGATGTTAATAAATACCTTTCTTCATAATTGAAAGTTTTACCTTTTTTTCAATGTGTGTAATACCAAAAAATAGCCAAGCTCAATCAAGAGCTCAGCTATTCTGAATTAATATTTTTAACTATGTAAACAATAATTATTCGATGATAATTACTTGCTTTTTCATCGTTACACTTTCTTTTTGAATTTCAATGAAGTAGTTTCCAGCTGATAATTCACTCGTATTAAGTGATGTGCTTTTTGAGTCTGCGTTTATAGTTCTCACTTTGTTTCCGTTAGCACTATATAGAGTGATGTTACCTCCAATCATACCTTCTGGTATATCTATTTTGAACTCTGAACCAGCAGATGTTGGATTAGGGTATACTTTCACTTCATTTGGCTTGAATTCACTGATTCTCTTAAGAGGTGCGAGTGCATCGTTATCCATTTTTCCTACGAATTCGGCAATCTTGTTTAGATCCATTTCACCAACAAGAGATAGTGCAATGAATTCTCCATCTACAACTCCAAGACCAACTATTTCGAATACTACATCGTTCTCTTCGTCAACGAACAAAGCAAATTTAGTTCCTTCATCTCTTACTCTCATAAGTTCATCATAGTCTGAACCAATACTCTTCATTCCTTTTTTAAATTCGTTTTGAGCAACATCTTTATTCGGTACTTTGATAAGTGAAAATGATTCTATTTTAGAAGCAAATTCTGAGAGTTCTTTCACTTCTTCATCATCAACTCCACTTCCAATCGTGGCTGCAAAATCAAACATTTTACCAGATACAAATACATGAGTTACTTCATCTTGGTCAAGATACTGTGAGTACTCTCTTTCGATAATACCTTGTGCAAAAGCTGCAGTTGAAAATAATGTTAAAACGAAAGCATAAATTAAATTTTTCATATGGGTAATTTAGATTGTTAATAATATCGTAGTGTGCGTTTTCGATATATAACCAGTTGACGGGCACTCTTAAAAGAATGTTACATCTAGGTTAAGAAAAAGTTAGAGCTTGTCGACGAATGGAACTTAATAATCTACCAATTGATGTATTTTAAAGGCAGGGTTATAGATATTATTTTTTAAGATTCAGTTTTGAATTATAACATTGCAATAGGATTTGCCATGCGCCATGCAGTAACCGCTATTGTCTATTTATTTCAAGAAAAGTAAGATTATGTTAGAATAGATGATAACCAATCTCGGTCAAAGATGGATAGGAGAAAAATAACTGGACAACTTAGATAATATTAAAAATCAACCTTCAATCCCAAGTTAATAGTCCTGTTTAATAGGTTTGTCTCTGTTCCCAAAATAGTATTCACGGGTATTTGGTTCGGTTCCACTTGGGTAGATGTGGATACAGATTGGAGGTACTTCACATTACTCGTATTCAATAAATTGAAAACAGATAATGAAAGACTAGTGTTTAAAGATCCAACCGTGAAATTATAAGCGGCACTAATATCAATCCTATGATATGGTCTTAGACGATTTCTAGTTGAATTAGGATCTGTATCTTGGATCTGACCTCCAGGTCCTATTTTTGTTATGTCTGTATATGGCAATCCACTAGCAAATATGGCATTTAGTCCCCACGTCAGTTTTCCAGTAGTGAGCCTATTAATCCATTTGAGCTGATGTAGTCGGTCGTTCTCTGAAGGATATAGTGTATTTTTGAATATCGCTTCAAATTGTTGTCTCGAACTACTCAATGTATATGATAAGTAAGTATCGTAATTACGATAGCCAGACCCTATGATAAGATCCATTCCTCTGGTTAATCCATCCCCAATAAAAAGCGAATATTCTCTTTCTTGTTCTCCTGAGTTACTTGGGCTAGATGGTGTTGGTACTGCATATTCCAGTACGCCAGTTTTGTTTTTTTGATAAAACTCTATGTCTAAATTGACATAGCCAAGCTTTATTGTTGACCCAAACATAATGTTAGAGGAAGTAAGTATGGGGATTCTATTAGTGCCAGCTGCGACCCACAGTTGCATCGGTTGATTCCTGTAGTCGTAGTCTAATTGTCTAATAATTTGCTGCTCAAGTGCATAAGCGGATTTAAAACTTATTTTTTCTGAGAGATTATAATTTGCTGCGATCCTTGGAGAGAGTTGCACTTCTTTAATATTAGAATAGTAGATAGCTCTAAGGCCCGCATTGATCTTTAGTTTCTGACCTAATTGGCGTTCATAACCGCCATAGCCGCCTAGTTCTAAGAATGATTCTTCACCTTGGAATCTTGCTTTTTCGTTCTCTTGAAATGCATAATCAATATTATGATGTGTAGATGTAAGTCCTAACTTTATAGATTGGTTTTTTAGACGATATTCAAAATAACTATCAACACCTATATCACTCATCTCATTTTCTTGCTTTGCATTGAGTTCTGACAAAGAAGGAATATTAATAGGTGGTGGAGGTAAACCTTCTTTGTATTTTTTATCAAGAGTAAGATCATTGTTTTGATCGTTTTTATAATGAGAATAAAAAGATCTTGTGTTCCATGTAAGTCGTTTGCTTAATTTGGATTCCCATATAATACTTGATGCCGTCGTTGACCATGATTGTTCTTCTAAGGCATCTAGTTTGATCTGGTTATTTTGATCATCAGAAACCTCAATTTTATAATTGTTGTCTAAATTATCGGCACTTCTGAAAAAATTAAATTGCAGTGTATTAAACTTGGATACCCATTGATACTTCGCATTTACATCATAGAATTTAAATGATGGATTACTATTTTGATTTTTTGGTTTGTCTTTGAACGTGTTTACCTGTTGATCATTTCGTTCGGCTGTGTTTGTCGTATTGAATTGTTTGTTGCTCACATCAGTAATAGTCGATCTGCCAGCTATAGATAGATTACTCTGAGAACTCAGGGGAATCTTCAGTAGTCCAGAAGCTGTAAGGAAGTCAATATTAGCTGTCGCTGTTGTTTTAACTGGATGTTTACTATCACTGAATAATTCGACTAATCCAGCGGTTTTACCTCCATATTGTAGTGGATATGTGTTTTTGTATAGATTGACAGAATCGATGTATGATGTGTTAACGCCACTAAAAATCCCGTAGTAATGACTGGCGCTATATATAGGCATACCGTCTAGAACCATCAAAGTTTCCTCACTGTTACTGCCTCTGATTTTGATTTCTGCTGAGTTGTCATCGTGTGCGGAAACACCAGGCATTAATTGTAATTGTCGACCAATATCATTTCCCATTACTCCTGACGTGTTGCTTGAGATTTGACTATTATTTAACGTGAGGCTATTACCTGAATTACCTATTTTGATTGGCTTCTCTTTGTTTACAATTGTGATCTCTTCCATTGCATACTGGCTTTCGCTTAATGGGATAATGAGATATGATTCTTGAATCTCTGAGATTTTATATTCTGTAGATTCGAAACCAATGTATTGTATAGTCAGGATATCATTTAAGTTTTGTTCCGGAATTTCGATATCAAATCTTCCTTGACTATCTGTATATGTCCCGATAGTAGTGTTATTTATGCTAACAGTTGCGTAATCTAGATCAGCAGATGATACTGAATTGGTTACTTTACCGCGTAAGTGCATTGTCTTTTTATAGGCACTATTTTTAGTCTCTGCGTAGGACTTAGATTTTCTAACAAGGACATTATTTTCTATTATTTTATATTCCATGTCAAAATCATCGAGCAGATATTCTAGAACATCAACTATCGATTTATCTTGAAAATCAACACCCATTTTTTTACTGCCAATTGACTTAGTTGCGTAGGAAAATTTAATTCCATACTGATCTTCTAGATCTGAAAAGATTTCATCAAGACTAGCTTCTTGTTTTGAATATGTGATTAATAGATCATTTGTAGCTGTTTGTGCATTTGCAAACGCTGTAATTAATATGAAAATGAAAATAATGTTTTTCCGCATACCTACTCTCTATAGAATTGAATCTAACTTATTCCTTTGTAACCCTTACATTTTTTTCATCAATAGTAAACTTCAATCCAATAGGCCACAATACTTTGGACAACGAACTATTTATATCACCTTTCTTGAAAGCACCTGTGTATTTTTCTGAAATTAAATTTTCATCAACAGCTATTTTAATATCATACAGCCTTTCTAGATCTCCAATTACATTCGATAGCGATTCATTGTCGTAGGAGTAGCTTCCATTTCTCCAATTACTCCTGTCTGCCACTTCAATACCCTTATCAACGAATGTATGATTTTGTTTTACGATACTCACCGATTGATATGGGGTGAGTATTGTCTTTTTCTGTGAATTTGAAACAGCAACTTTACCAGTTTTACAGATAACGTTTAATGCTTTGTTTCGAGTATTTACATTGAAGCTTGTTCCCAGTACTTGTATATTTCCTTGATCAGTTTCAACTGTAAATTTTGATCCTTTTTGTACCGAAAAGAAAGCTTCTCCATTGAGTGAAACAAAACGGTTTTCATTCCATGATTCAGTATCGTACTCTAATTTAGAGTCAGCATTCATTTGGACAGTTGAGCCATCTGGAAGGCTTACTGTTTTTATCATCGCATATGAAGTGACTACACTTGTATCATATCCAGAACCAAGATTTATCATTAACAATACCAAGACGACCGCAGCGACAGCACCATATGATATCAATTTGAATATAGAGGTTTTTTTAGCGGGTTTCGCATTGTTTGTATTCACATCAGATCCTATATTCTCTTTTATCTTTGACCAAACTTTGTCTTCAGTCATTTGAGAAACAGGCTCTTGCTTAAATTGTATACCTAAAACTATCTTTTTAGCTGTCTGTAAATCTGAGGTTTTATCAGTATTGGTTGCCATCCAAGTATCCCAATCTACGTCACCTTCTCGAGAATTACTCTTAGCCCACCTAATGAATGAATCATCATCAGCTAGTTCGATAGGTGTATATTGTAAATATTTATCCATGTCTAATATTTTATCTGAAAAGGGTTAGACCAATTTTGTTTGAACATATCACTTTGTGTTTTGGTGTAATATCGATTTATATTGAATTAAGCATATGGAATATGCGATCAATTCAAATGTCGTCGTTTATTAATTAATAAAAAGCTCGTTTAATAATTGCGTTCTATTTTCATTACTGTATTCACTTTTACATCCATTAGTCCCGCTTTGCATTATGCTTATACAGTTTCCATTTTCATCTTTGTTATCATTGTGTTCTCTTTTTAAGATGCAATGACCAAGTTCATGAAAAACTAAATATTCTCTTTCTTCATCAGAGATTCTATTCCAATATTGTTCATCAACGATTACTTGTTGCGAACCATCAGAGTAGGATTTGCACTGACCGAGAGTACCGATCGTTTCTATATTTTGAATATAACCACTAATGTCAAGAGTTGAGATATCTAAATCTATTCCATGAGCTGCTGCTTCATTTTCGAAATTAGAGAAGTGTGCTTGTAATTCTCCTTCGATTACTTGGGTGTTATCTTTATTACAACCCATCAAACATAGATTTGTAACTAGGACAAACATTATATATTTTAGCTTTAGCATACTTTCAGTTTATTAAAGTTCAATTCACAATAATATCCTTTGCGAAACTGTTCTAATCGCTTAATCGTCAAAATGCTGTTATTTGTATTCTTGTTTCAGTCAACATTATAAAGCGATTCTTCAATTCATGCGATTTTGCGGTTAAGCAAAAAGAAAAGGAGCGCCATTATATCTAGTTGAGAAATGACTTTCATTCATTTAGATTCTTCAGTTAAGAGAGGATCTTGAAAGCTCCTGTTTATTACTTAAGTATACTTATTGCCTTTGTACTCACTTTTGATGTACAAATTTTATTTTATTTAGTTTTTAAGTTTATCAGCTACGAATAGCATTATAAGGAGTGTCAAAGAAATGTGCTTTGATAATTTAGTTATAGCACGTGAAACCAAGTTTCTTGCGGACTGATAATTGAGGTCCATGATCTGGGAGATCTCATCATAGTCCATTTCTGAGTAATACTTAAGGTAGAGTATTTCCTTTTGCCGATCACTCAATTGGGAGAAGGCATGTTTTAGTTTATTCTTCTGCTCAGTGTCTGTCTCACTATTAATCAATATCTGATCTATTGAGAGTTCCGCTTCAAAATATGATTCTTCTAATTCTGTATCTGTTGATTTTCTGATTTTTTTCACAGAATGGAATATCTTTCTTTTAAGAGATATCAGTAGGTAGGGTTTGATAGCATTTGTCTCTGATAGCTTTTCTCTTCGGTTCCATAACTCTACAAACAGCTCTTGGATGCAATCTTCTACATTGTTCTCATCCTTGGAGAATCTTTTGCCATAGCTATATAGTTCTGAAAAGTAGGTTCTATATATCTGTTCTAGTGCCTTGCTGTCACCATTTTTAAGATTGTTCCATAAAATTTTATCAGACATAAATTTCCTTATGATCCCTTTATTTACAGGGGGATTAGCCGTCAAAGATATTTTAATTGTTGATCGAATTAAATTTTATTTCAATTTAAATGAGTACAAAAACGGTAAGGGCTACTTATATCCATGTACAAACGATCGAAATGATTGTGAAATAAATTTATCACATTTTAAAATTATACGTTATGATGATTCAAATTAAAAATCTAAGAAATTTTGGCTTCGCAGTTTTAGCAATGCTTGCATTCTCTTTTACATCTTGTAATAAGGATGTGGAGTTAATAGATGTAGAAAGTTTAACAGACAGTAGTATAGAAAGACTACAAGCGGGTGTTGTTGGCAAATCAGCTTGCCTAGAGTTTATTTTTCCAGTATCAATACAATTTGTAGATGAATCCACTGCAGAAATTACAGACTATGAAAACCTACACGAGACGATTGTAACTTGGTTTACAGAAAATGAAGTAGAGAAAAGTAAGGCAAACAGACCTCAATTGATTTTTCCAATTCAGGTACTAAACCAAGAAGGAGAGATCGTAGATGTAGCATCACAAGAAGCACTAAAAGAGCTGAAAAAAGAATGTCCAAAGCAAGGGAAATGTAAAGGGAAAAACGGCAAAGGATTTAAATGTTTTTCACTAGTGTTTCCAGTATCAATTACTATCGATGGTGTAGATACTGCATTCGATGATAGAATGACCTTGAAAGCTGCAGTGAAAGCATATAAGGAAGAAGCTGGTGACGAAGCTGAAAGACCGACTATAGTATTTCCAGTAACAGTAGAGTACGATGATGAAACACAAGTTGTTGTAAATAGCACAGAAGAACTTCAGGCGCTAAAAGACGATTGTAAAGAAGAAGGATAAATAAATTTGTAGCGAAACATTAAGTATTCGTATTGCATAAAGCGATTAGATTACATGAGAATATAATTTCAGTTTGTTACTTACCTGGTCCATGGTAAGGTAAGTGGCAATCTGAATTTACATCAGGATAGATTCAACAATTACAGTCAATTCCGCAGAGTTTTCTCAGTTCAACTACTCAAAGGTGTCAATCATTGAGGTTGGATAATTATAAACCATATCGATTCTGTACTTATGAATTAGAGAAGGTATTTCTAACTAATTAATAAAAATAATAAAAGATGAAAACGAATTATTTTAAAACGCTTTTAATGCTCATGGTAATGGGATTAGTATTCCAATCATGCTCTGATGATCAAGCAATCACAGAAGAGTCTACAGATGAATTCCGACGTGGGAATAACGGCCCCGGAGGAAATGGACAAAACAATAATAATAGTAGTAGTGTCGACCGAATCAATAATAATTTGATGAATGATTGGACAGATCTATTGTTAGAATTAGAAAGACATGCAGGGGGGATGAGACCGAATGCCTCGGCAAGAGCTCTAGCGTATATCCATCTAGCTACTTATGAAACTGCTCAGCCAGGAATGAGAGGTCATGTTTCAAATAGCGATAGATTGGATGGATTTGAAATTAATAGAGATGAAATACCGAATAAAGTAGATTGGGAATTAGCACTTAATGCTTGTTACGCGGACGTGATCAATCACTTCTTGATTAATGTGCCGACGGATATGAAATCACAAATTGGTCAGCTGGAACAGTCTAAAAATCAGACGCTTAGTCCAGGTGTGTCAAATTCAACTGTAGTGTTCTCGAAAGCTTGGGGTGCATATGTTGCGGAACAAGTTATCAAATATAGCCAAACTGATGAATCAGCGGAAGAACAGATAATAGATCCACAACCTACATCTTATGAACCGCCAACAGGCGCTGGATATTGGACTTATTCTGCGGATCCTGAGCGTGCATTGTTTCCATATTGGGAATCAGTCAGAACGTTTGTTGTATCTCCAGAAGAAACAACAACTAGACCACCGATTCCATACAGTACAGATGAGAATAGTGAATATTTTGCTGAAATGAAGGATGTATATGAAGAGAATAATGCAGCTAAAGCAGAGCAAAATGATCAGTTGTGGGTAGCGGAATTCTGGAGTGATGATGTAGAAGGATTGATGATGAGTCCGCCAGCAAGACAGATTTCCATTGCTAATCAATTGATAGATAAGTACAATCTGAACTTAGAAGAATCACTTGCCTTGTTTGTAAAGGTCGGATTCGCTCTGAATGATGCAGCAGTTTCTACATGGAAATACAAGTATGAGCATATGGTGATGAGACCAAGTGTATACATCCATGATAATATGGATACGGATTATCAGACAAATCTATATAGATTGATCTACTGGCCTAATCCTTCGTTTCCAGGTTATCCTTCTGGTCATTCATGTTTTGCTTCAGCAGCGGGAGGAGTATTTATCAATTTCTTTGGGGATAATACCAATTTCAAAGACCGTAGTCATGAAGGACGAACTGAATTTCAAGGAGCGCCTAGAGGATTTAATAGTTTTAGGGAAATGGCGAAAGAAAATGCATTTTCAAGAATACCACTTGGTGTGCATATAAATATGGATTGTGCAGAAGGATTAAGATTAGGTTATGAAATTTCTGATGCAATCAATGATTTAGATTTAGAAAGAAATCCAGGATAATAATCTTATTCTGAAAGAGTAAATGTTTTAGTTGTTATTAAATGTTGTTGTAAGTAGTTGTAATTAGTAATTACAAATTGGTTAGCACCCTTCCGAGCCTTGGTTCTGGAGGGTGTTTATATTTTACCCCAATCGATATTCATTAAAGAAAGAATAACGGCTGCCATATGTTTGCATTTCTGATCATGAGGACAATTGCAATGTCCATTTATATTATCACCAACCTTTTCGATTTTGATATCGTATAGGGTAGTGCCGACTAGTTGGCATGATACTACATTGTTTTCAGAACTTACGACAACGACCTTTGTTATGTAATCATAAGCTCTGCCAAGAATTGTTGTTTCAAAAATACTGTCCAGTTGGAATTCTTGTAAATTTTGAAGCCAATTGATTAAATCGATTGTATTACTAGAAGCTATTTTCATAAGGGAAAAAGTTATGGATTTAGGGTTGTGGGACATTAAATATTGTCTTCCGCAACATATATTTAATATCTTACTTTTATGTTCTTGTTAAAAATTTATAAATTTAATTTACTTTCAACAAATATTTAAGCTAACCAAAACCTGAAATTTTAAATAATTATATATGAATCGAATTATACAACTTACGTTTCTTTTCTTGCTTTCTTTCACTTTCGCGAATGGGCAAGTTGTTATTAATGAATATTCTGCATCAAATCTAGCAACATATTTTGATGATTTTGGAAGTTATGACGATTGGGTCGAATTACACAATGAGTCTGATGTGGCTGTAGATATTTCAGGATGGTACATTTCTGATAAATCATCGAAACCTACAAAGTATCAATTTCCTGAAGGAACAATGATATCTGCCAAAGGGTACAAAATAGTTGTATGCTCTGGTAGAGATTTACAACAAACAACGGAAATTCACACGAATTTCAAATTATCCCAAACAGAACAAAAGGATGTAATATTACTTTCTGATGCGGCAGAGGTAGAACAAGATTTTACTGAAATGATCATAACAAATGAAAACCATTCTGTAGCAAAGATGGATGGCGAATGGATGGTAGATCTTTCACCTACACCTAATAGTGCTAATGATGCAGAGTTTTCAAGATATGCAGTAGAGCCAACTATTCAACTGGAAGCGGGATTCTACAGTGAGACAGTAACAGTGGAGATTATAAATAATGAAGAGAACTCTACACTAAGATATTCTATTGACGGTAATCGAGTTACACCAAATTCTCCTATATATGATGCGCCTTTAACTTTAGATGCAACGACAGTCGTAAAGGCAAGAGCTTATAGTGATGATGATACTGTAAGACCAAGTAGAATGGATTTTTCTACTTACTTTATAAATGAAGAATTTACGTTACCAGTATTTTCTGTAGCTGCAGATGGCGTTCAGGATCTAGCGAATAATAATGATGGTCAGGGAGGGTTTAGTCGTCCTGTTGGATCAGTAGAGTATTTCAATGTAGATAAAGAAAGAGAATCAGTTTCTTATGGAGAGCTCAATAGACATGGTCAGGATTCATGGTCTCTTAATCACAGAAGTTTAGATTACATCTGTAGAGATGAGATGGGATATACAAAAGCTATTAAGGCTCAATTATTTCCTCAGAAGAGTAGAGATGAATTCCAAAGGTTGATGTTCAGAGCTTCAGGTGATGATAATTATCCAGCGATTTCGGGTGGGACACATGCCGGATCTACACACGTTAGAGATGAGTATGTTCATTCACTCGCTTTAGAAGGAGGAATGGAACTTGATGTACGAACGCCTCAGAGAGCTATCGTATTCTTGAATGGTGAATACTGGGGAGTTTATGGACTAAGAGAAAAAATAGCGGATCATGATTATATCGGAGAATATTACGATCAAGGAAAGTTCGATATACAGTTTAATTCTACTTGGGGTAATTACGAACAACGATATGGTGGAGAAGCTGCGGCAAATGATTGGTTAGATCTACAAGATTTCATCTTGACTAACAATATGGGAGACGAAGCTAATTATAGCTATGTAGATAGCCTTCTTAATACAACGAGTCTTATTGATTGGATTCTTATAAATACAAATACTGTTGCAGCCGATTGGTTACAGTGGAATACTGGATGGTGGAGAGGAATGGACCCTGATGGTAAACATAAGAAATGGGGATACATTGTATGGGATTTGGATGCAACATTTGATTACTATATTAATTATACAGGAGTGCCAAATACAACTCCGACGGCAGTACCATGTGATGTTGAAGAATTGTTTCAATGGGTAGATGAGTGTCAACAAAACGTGATATTCCTTAGACTGTTGGATCAGAATGCTGACTTTAGAGAGCTTTATTATCAACGATATGCAGATATGATGAATACTGTATTTTCTTGTGAAAACATGTTGACTACACTAGATAGAATGATCGCGGAAATAGAGCCAGAAATGCCTAGACAAGTAGAAAGATGGGGTGGTCCAGGAGATTCTATGAATGAGTGGGAAACAAACGTTGCTAGATTGAGAGGATTTATTGAAGAGAGATGTACATTAATAGATGATGGTGCATTAGAATGCTACAATGAATTGTCTGGCCCATATGAGCTTACGCTATTGACTGAGCCTGATGGAATTGGAGAGATAGATTTGAATTCTCTAGATATCGAGGAATTTCCATGGGTTGGGAATTATTTTGGTGGTATGAAAAACAAAATCAAAGCAAAAGTATTTGCTGAGTTCGAAGATGACTATGTATTTAGCCACTGGGAAAGTAAGTCAGGTAACGTAATATTTCCTGATGCAACATCTAGAAAAGCAGATATTGAACTGACTTCTAATGATACATTGGTAGCGGTATTTGATATCTTTTCTGGAGTTGAAGATTTATTCGAAGAAAAAGGATTCTCATTATTTCCGAATCCAGCATCAGATGTTATGCAGTTAAACTATAACATTGATCAATCTTCTGATGTCCAAATTTCGATGATAGATGCTAAAGGAAGAACTATCTTGATTAGCTCAGAAACAGGAGTGTCTGCAGGAGCGAAATCACTAAGCATAGATCTACAACAGCACAACTTAGTTTCAGGAGTATATGTATTGAATATAAGACTGAACAATGAAAATGTAAATAGAAAAGTTACGGTTATCCGTTAATCTTTTATATTAAAAAATAATCTAGAAATGCCTTCCAAATTAATAATTGGAGGGCATTTTTTATTAAAAATATAATGCTAGAAAAGTAATGGGAAGGTCAGATAACGAAAGAACTATTTGATCTTAATATCATAATGCTATAGCACAAAACAAGTCTCCGGAATTTTTCCACAGAGTGTGAATATGATTTTGCGACGAACGAAAAGACCAGGTAATTGTACAACCAATAGGAATCCAACCAATAATAATTTGAGTAATATTTATTTTATTTCAAACTGCACCAACCATATTTAGATTTACTGCGTATTTGCTATTAGACCTAAGGATTGAAGGCTTACTTCTAAATTTCCTAAGAGTATAAATAAAACAAAATGTTTTTTGACAAAAAAAGCAGCGAATATTTAGACTCTTTTGTCTTTAGTATAGCTATGAAGTAGTTTTAGACTATGTCCAATAACTAAGACTACAATTAAAAGAAATATATTAAGATTAAACCCGTGGTTTATAACGCAGATGTTTATTTATAAGCAGAATTGTGTTGTTAAAGAACAAGCAAAGTTTAAACCCTGGTTAATTGTTTGCCCTAGACATATTTATATGTCTAGGGCTTTTTATTTGCTGTATAAGCGCAAAACTAATATGATTAGCCTCAATATTACGGCTCACCGCCCTGTTCCGTATTTATTGGAATCTGCGCTATGCTTAGTTCAATGATCCTGTGCACTAAAAATGTCAACATCAAAAGACAAATCAACAAATCAACAAATCAACAAATCAACAAATCAAACAAATCAAACAAATCAATCGGTTCACCGCTCTGTTCGGTATTTATCGGAATCTGCGCTATGCTTAGCTCAATGATCCTGTGCACTAAAAATGTCAACATTAAAAGACAAATCAACAAATCAACAAATCAACAAATCAAACAAATCAATCGGCTCACCGCCCTGTTCCGTATTTATCGGAATCGGCGCTACGCTTAGCTCAATGATCCTGAGCCTTACCCATAAATCCAATACTTCAAAACCACCAATCTTCTTCCTTTGCAAGAGATACGCATCAAACTTTTAAAAAATCTTCTTTTGGGAGGCCTGAAGGATCGATTACCACAAGCGATGGCTAATAAGCCATCGGAAAAAATAGAAAATACAACAATAGGCCTGTATGGCCGATTCCGAACTTTGCCATAACTACTAAAATCAATTATTTGAAATATAATCTATAATGTTTTTTATACTGTCTGGTCCAACTGATGTTAATGATTTTTGTGAGGGTCTCATATCCAATAAAATCAGTCCTTAATCAAAAAAGCATAACAGTCCATGAACTCAGCAATCAAATCTTCATAAAGCATAACGATCTGGCATTCACTCCAAAAAAAATCAATTACTTTTGGCATTACGATAGACACAATTCGCAAAAAATAAAACATGAAAATATTCAATGTATCCTTCAAAAATATCAATAACCTGAAAGGGGAGAATACGATAGCATTTGACAGTGAACCGCTGAGTTCTGCAGGGATATTTGCGATTACAGGGCCGACAGGTTCGGGGAAGTCGACTATTCTAGATGTGATTACGTTGGCATTGTTCAATAAGATTCCGAGATTCAAAGGATCGATCAGTAAGAATGCGATCGAAGGAATGGGGTCTGTGATAACCCATCACACGACAGATGCATACGCTAGGATAGAGTACGAGATTAGAGGAGAACGCTATACTTCAGAATGGATCACCAAGAATACGAAAGCAGGAAAGCTAGTCGACTATGAAATGTTTATTTACGATGCTTCTGGAAAGCCACTCGATCTAAAGAAAAGTGAGGTGCCAGGTCATAATGAAACTATAATTGGTCTAAAATATGATCAATTCGTAAAATCGATAATACTATCCCAAGGAGAATTTGCTAAGTTCCTTAAAGCGAGTAAAGATGAGCGTGGGCAACTATTAGAAAATCTAACAGGATCTTCTATCTATCGGAAGATAGGAATTGCAACTTTTGATAAACACCGTGAAATCAAGAATGCGGTCATGATGGAGAAAGATAGACTCGAGAATATTACTTGTCTATCAGAGGAATCAAGAACGGCACTACAGACTGAAATTACAGAAGCCGAAAAGCAGAAAAAAGCCAATGATCTATTGTTGGTAAAATTGAACCAACAGCAAAAAGTCAAAATAGAAATAAGAAAATATACCTCAGAACTTAATCAAGTCAAAGTCGACGAAAAGAAGGTGGAATCTGAAGAGGCTATCTTCGAAAGTCATAAGAATAGACTTGATATCTATGATAAGCTGTCTCCGCTTAGAGGGGAGATGACGAGATATCAAGATGCGACTAAATCTGGGAATAATCTCACAATTCAAATAGAAGGAATAAACAAAGAATATGCACTAGCGAAGGAGGCATTCGATGCTACAATTAGCGGTATGTCTGCACTGACAAATCAATCTGTAACAGCGGACAACTTCTCTGCAATAATGAGTGCATTCGAAAAAGAAATCAATACACTTGATCAAGAAATATCGCATACGAAATCAAAAGGTGGTGAAGCAAGGTCTCGAATCGTGCTCAAAGCTAATAAAGCGGGGATAAGCTTAGGTGATAAACCTTCGTCAGCTATATCATTGCCGATATTGAATGAACGGAAGCAAGAGGCACTCTCTTTGCTGCAACTAGCAAACCTGAACTCAGGAGGTAATGCTTCAGATATAAGGCTGAAAATCAAATCCGATTCTGATAATTTGCTGGAGCTTAGAGAAATCGTACATGCTAGAGCACACAAAACGGAAGTTGATCAGAAGCTGGTTGTATGTCAGAATAAGGCCGCCGAATATCAAGAAGCAATTAATAAATATGCTCCCTTGGTAAAAGCCACAGGAGAATTAAACGATGCGACCATAGATAAGATAGAATTGCTCAAAAAGCAGAAACAAGATCAGCTTCTGATAGCATCATTGACAGATCATAGATCGAAACTTACAGACGGAGAGCCATGTCCACTTTGTGGAGCAGAACATCATCCTTGGGCAGAGCATTCTCCAGAACAATCAAGCGATATTGAGGATAAAATAACTGCGGCATCACAGGAATTAGTAAGAATCCAAAAGGAGTTGCAATTACATAGGCATCAATTGACTACAAACGAAGCTTCTGCAAAACTGAACTTAGCAAGGAAGACCGAACTCGAACAGGAAGTGCAAAAGATAGCGGTTTCAATATCGGAAAGGCTAGAAAAGTATAAAGGGGAAGAGTCAACGAAAGTAACTGCATTAGCGACAAGTATACAGGCATTAGAACATAAAATAAATAACCTAACCAAGGCAGTAGGAGCGATCGAAGAACTTGTAATCATAGATGAGTTACTCCTTGATTTCGAAGCATTGGATAAGGTGATTACTGATTATAAAAAACTGGATACAGAGCGAAAATCAAAATATACGGGCAAAAACGTCTCAGATGATTGTAACCAACTCCAAAACAAGCATGTAAAAGCCAAAACGGGAATTGCAACCTGTAAATCTAGACTTGAGAATTCGGAGAAATCACTCATAGAAGCAAATCAAATAATTGCGGAGAATAAGGCCAAGTTGGATCCAATTCTTTCAACTTTAGGTTTTTTAGATGTACAATCAGCCAATGCGCAGTTGATGTCAGAAACTGAATTGGCATCATTGAAATCAAAAAAGGAGCAAATACAAAAGGCTAAAATAGAGATCGCAACTAAAGTGGAAACGCTGAACAATCAATTGGATGTAGCGGTAAAAAGTGATGATGAAAAGGAACTAACGCTAGAAATTGTAAATTCGCAAATAGTAGAAAAAGAAAGTCTGAGAGATCAAAATATAAAGTCAGGTGCAGAAAAGGCTGCTCTACTAAAGAAAGATGATGAAGATCAAGCAAGGCTAAAGGATAAAGCGGGTGAGTTGGATAAGCTCAATACAAAACTCGAAAAATGGGATTTACTGAACAAAATGATCGGTGATAGAAACGGAAATAAATTTGCCAATTTTGCACAGGGTTTGACTTTACAGAATCTGTTGGTTTTTGCCAATAGGAGATTACAAAACCTCACGGATCGTTACCTGCTGAACAAACCTGTGGACGATGGTCCACTTACGGTACTAGATCAATATCAAGGAAATATACAAAGGTCTGTCACTACGTTATCAGGTGGAGAGTCATTCTTGATCAGTCTGGCACTGGCACTTAGTTTGTCAGATATGGCTTCTAAGAATGTGAAACTAGAAAGTCTATTCATCGATGAAGGGTTCGGGACGCTTGATCAAGAAACACTGGAGATAGCCATGAATACACTAGAAAAGCTGCAGACAGAATCACAGAAAACCGTAGGTGTAATATCACACGTAGAGACACTGAAAGAGCGTATCAACGTACAGATAAAACTGCAAAAGGATGCGATGGGGTATAGTTCTATCTTAGTCGAAAGTTAATCAGAACGAAATCCCGATGACTTTAGCTTTAACACGCGAGGAAATGATTAAAATTAGGGATTAGTTTTTAGTGCTCTTAAATTTTTATTATTGAAGATTCTTATGAACTCAATTGGTATTATAGTCACTCTAGGAGATTATTAAACATGAATGGTTTATATTTTAGGGGAATAAAATTTTAAATTTATGAAAGTTAATTTAATCAACGAATACAAAGATCGATTCAAAGCACATTTGCAATCGGTGGATCATATAGACAATGCATTCTATTTTGACATTATCGATAATTGGAAGGCAAACTGGAATATAGAAGGGAAAGGTTTTGGTCAGATATATGATGCCAGTCTGCAATCAGATGTGTCAGGCAGACATTGGGGCGGAAGCCGAAACTCACCGAAGTCTATGATGATCACTTTGATAGAGAAGAATGAGGACTTTATGCGCCCATGCTTCAGAGATCTATTTAATGAGACGCTTGATCTTGGACTTCGATTAGATAGATTCGGATACCATGCGAATCAGATATTACAACCAATGATGGGTAAGGATCCGAAATTATCCACTCATTACCATAATGATCGATCTATTCTTTGTCTTTATCTTGCTCTAGAGTATCCAGACATATATTGTCTATTCGATTATCCTTCTTTTCTCAAAATGATGGAGAAGTTCGAATCTAGAAACATACCCACTAAGGTAGAAGTAGAACGATATTACAAATCATGTCGCGGTATATTCAAGCTGATCACCAAAGATGAAGAATTCGTAGATTTGATCAAGAAACATACGAAGCGGGATAATGTAGAGCTGATGTTAATGTCTATTTTTATGGAGTATGTAGCTGAAAATTAAATCGGATAAATTAATTAGTTAACAGGCATTAAAAAAAAGCATAATGAAAAAAATATTTCTATTCATAATGGTAATTTGCGCAAGCACGATGTTTGCTCAAGAAGACGATTATGTGACTGCATTTGAAAATTTAAAATCGAATTATAATACTGAAAAGTACGATGAGATCTTCAATAGCTTTTCTTTAGATATGCAAAAGTTTTTTCCGTTAGAAAATACCAAACAATTTTTTACAAATTTAAAGGGGCAAGCTGGAAAGATATTAGATGAAGAATATATAAATGACCAGGACGGAACAGGGGCCTTTTACAAAACCCAATTTGAACGAGCCCTTCTAGGTGTTTATATTACACTCAATAATCAAAATGAAATAATAAGTTTCCTTATAAAGGCTTACGAGGAACCTAAAAGTTTTAAGGTAGCAGAACTAAATGCACTAAACAATTACCCAGCCGAAGTCGCAGAACTAATCTTTGCAAAAGCCAAAACACTGCCGAATAATGCTCAACTTTCAATTGCTATAACCAATAATGGGAAAACAAATTATTATGGAGTATCAAGGGATGGATCAAGTATTAAACCGATTGATAATAGTGATAAGGTGTTTGAAATATGTTCAATAACGAAGGTGTTTACTTCTACTGTTCTAGCATCGTTAGTCGAAGATAAGAAGATCAAACTTGATGACGAAATTAATTCAGTATACTCATTTGACTTTAAGGATGATATTAAAATAACGTTTGAGAGTTTGGCAAATCATACGTCAGGCATGACCAGATTGCCAGAAAATTTGGATTTGTCCAATACAGCAAATCCATATGAAAGCTATGGGGTAAATGAACTGGAAGATTATCTAAAGAATCTATTGACCCTTAATGATGACCCTTCTAAGCCCTATACATATTCTAATCTAGGGGCTGGATTATTGGGTAATACTTTGGGTGTTTCTCAAAAGAGTACTTTTCAAGATCTTTTACAGACAAATGTTTTTGATAAGTACGATATGCAAAACTCTTTTATGTCCTCTAGTAACTTGGGCAATCAACTTGTCAAAGGATTGGATGAAAAGGGAAATGTAGTATCAAATTGGGATTTTGATGTAATGTTTGGGGGAGGTGGAATTCTATCAACAACAGAAGATTTATCGAAATTTGCGAAAGCTCAATTTATTCCGGCAAATAAGGAGCTCGAATTAACAAGAAAAGTAACTTTCGATATTAATGAAAACCTAAGAATCGGATTAGGTTGGCATATTTTAAAATCAGATAGTGGTAATGACCTATATTGGCATAACGGTGGAACAGGAGGATATTCTTCATCGATGACCATAGATTTAGAAAATGAAACAGCAGTTATAATCCTCTCCAATGTTGCAGACATAAATAATTTAATTGATACACTGGGAATGGAATTGCTTAGATATTCAGTAAAGTAACTTAAAGTCGAATAGTCTAAAGTCGAACAATCGACCAGTCGATCAAAATAATAAATAATAAAAAATGAAATACACAGCCAAAGATAGATTCCTAAGATACGTGCAGATTGATACACAAGCTAATCCATATTCTGATACCGTACCAAGTACAGCAAAGCAGATTAACTTATCTCGATTGCTAAGTGAAGAACTGACAGAAATGGGAGTGCAAAACGAGCTAACGGAACATGGTTATGTATATGCTCGTATTCCTTCTAATACGGATAAGGCTGATGTACCATCTATTTTCTTTTGTAGTCATGTGGATACGGCATTCGATTGTAGTGGCACGGATGTGAAGCCTATAGTACACGCTAATTATCAAGGTGAAGATATAGTCCTACCAGATGATAATGAGCAGGTGATATCACAGGCTAAGTTCCCAGAACTGAAGAATAAGATAGGTCAAGATATAATCACGGCAAGCGGTCTGACATTGCTCGGTGCCGATGATAAGTCGGGTGTGGCGTGTATCATGGATGCAGTATATAATTTAGTCAATAATCCAGAAATCAAACGCGGAGAAGTCAATGTATTATTCACTACAGATGAAGAGATAGGTAGGGGAGTGAAGTACGTAGATACTTCGAAGATCGGTGCAGAGTTTGGCTATACATTAGACAGTGGAGATGTAGGTCATTTCGAATATGAAAACTTCTCAGCAGATGGAGCGGTGCTAAAGATCAAAGGAGTAAGTGCTCATCCAGGATATGCGAAAGGTAAGATGGAACATGCATCTAGAATCGCAGCGGATATCTTGTCACAATTGCCAAAAGATCATCTCTCTCCAGAATCTACTGAAGGCAAGGAAGGATTCATCCATCCGAGTAAGATAGAAGGAATGCTAGAAGAGGCATCGATTGAGTTTATTATTAGATCATTCGAAACGGAGAAGTTAGCGGAGTACGAAGCTTTGATAGAGAATACGGCTAAGAAAGTGCTAGAAAATTATCCTGGCAGTAGCTACACATTCGAAGTGCATGAGCAGTATAGAAATATGAAAGATGTAGTCGATAAGCACATGCACATCGTTGATATCGCTGTGGAAGCAATGAAAAACGCTGGAGTAGATCCATATATTGATTCTATCAGAGGAGGTACTGATGGTTCTGTGCTTTCACATATGGGATTACCATGTCCAAACATTTTTTCTGGTCAGCACGGAATCCATTCAAAGTTGGAGTGGACTACGGTACAAGATATGCAAAAAGCCACTGATACAGTGATAGAGATTGTTAAGTTGGTAGAGCGCAGATGATTAGATTTTGTATATTGTAGTTCTATTTATTTTATGTGAAAATCAATTTCTGTGAAAAAGATAATATTACCTCTACTTGTTATTTGCTCCTTCATATCACTGCATGCACGTCATATCATAGGAGGGACTGTCGAATATACAATCAATTCTGTAGATGGAGATGTGGTTGATATGGATGTAGTTTTTCACGTTTACAGAGACGTAACAACGGGAGGTGCACAATTTGATCAGCAAATAAATATTGGGTTATTTGGAGGAGACGATAATCCGTTATTAAACTATATGCAATCGAGATCTTCCTCTGTAGAAAATATTGAATCGATAGATTTTAGTGGTCTGCTGGATTGTGTACCTAGTGGTGTCAATATGCAATCAGCAATTTATAAAGCGAATTTTCAGGTGGATATGAATAACTACGAGCGTTTTGTAATTTCATACCAAAGATGTTGTCGAGCGGAGAACGTATTCAATATTTTCGATGGACAAGAAACCGGTATTGCATTGACTGCAGAGATTACAAGAGCGGGAATGAAAAGGATAGGGACAGTGAAATCGTTTCCCAATATTTTTCCAGTTTCAAATTTACCTTCTGAAAAGAGTGAATTTGACTTTTCTATTAATGATGGATTGACTAAAAAATATTCACTTTCTCGAGCACAGACAGGTGGTGGAACTGATGGTGTAATTGAAGGTGATTCTTTTGCGTGCACTGGAATAACTCCAAATCCAGAGAACTGCCCTCCACCATATGCAGAGGCATTCTATAAACCTGATTCTGGAGAATACGGGCTATATGGAGAGGTGGAAATAGATAGTTTTTCTGGAGAGTTTGTAAGTGAATTATCTTTTCAAGGGATATATTTGATAACAGTAGAAGCAGAATCTTTCGAAAGTGGTGAACTTCTTAGTAAAGTTTATCAACAATTTGTACAAATAGTTACTATGTGCGACCCTAATAGTGTGGTCGATGGTGGAGCAAGCGAGATTAATCAAGAGATATATCCTGTGCCTGCAAATGATATAATCTATGTGTCAACGCCTTTAAGAAACGTATCAATTTTTGATTCGAAAGGAGTTAACTTAATATCGCAATCTACTTTTAATGATAATACGGGTATTGATATAAGTGGTTTTGTAGCGGGATTATATGTACTGGTAGGGTTCCACGAGAACGGAGAAAAAGTTGTTAAACGATTTGTCAAATAATCAAACTATTATTTCTTTCCATCTGTTAATGTTATAAATCATTAATTAAATCATGGCAGATATACTTCCTGCATTTCCATTAAGCTTAGTTGCTTTTCCTGGTGAAGAACTAAATCTTCACATATTCGAACCTCGATATAAACAACTCATGCACGAGTGTGAAAAGAATGGAATTACATTCACTGTAGTTCCTTATTTTGATGGCAAAGAAGCTGAGTATGCTACAGAAATGAAATTGTTAGAGATTTCTAAAATGTATCCTGATGGTAAAATGGATGTAAAGACCAAAGGAGTTGGTCTTTGTAGGATTATAGATTTCTTTGACAGGCATCCCAATAAATTATATCCAGGTATAGAAATGGAGCGACTTCCATGGGACGATGCTGCGGACATTGTTCTTACCTTAGATATATTGGATCAGGTTGAAGTTTTGTATGAAACAATGAGTGTAGATAATGTAAAAATTCAATCTCCCGGTGATTTTCGAACATATCAGATAGCTCATAAGGTTGGATTCAATGTTGATCAAGAATTAGAGTTTTTGACCTTGCAAAGAGAAAGAGATAGGCAGTTATATATGATTGAACATTTAAAGCATATCATTCCTGTAGTGGAAGAAATGGAAGTATTAAAACAACGTGCTGCGATGAATGGGCATTTTAAAAATGTGATACCTAAGAAGTAATTTTTCGTAGCATATAAGGTGTTTCAAATGTAGGATCAATGCCAAAGAGTATTCAGGGACTAATAAGAGAGCATGTGCGACGTAAGTTTTCGATGCTTCAGCTTCGTTTCTTAGTGGATTTTCAATAGAATAGATACGCGACTAAAGTCACGAAAACTTAGAATGGTCCAATCAACTAGATCTCAGAATGGCAATGCCTATTGACCTAAATCTTTGATGCATCGACTTCGACATTTTTCTGTATTAGGTACGATGTACCTAAGTGCTTTCAGAAATTCTAAAACAATGAATAGACTATTTATTCTACAACACTTTCATCAGGACTAGTTCTAGCACTAAAGTCAAGTGTTAGTGAAAATACATGAGATACAAGTATCCCAGATACACTACCAATATTAGTCAACGCATAATCTACATTCAATCTTCCTAATTTTAATCCCATTCCGATATTAGGTTGAAATTCTAGTGTGCGCTCAATTGCATCGACTGCAGACGGATTGATAACACTTTGGATATTACCTACACCTGCTCTTACAAAAACTCTATTTGCAAAACCTACTTCGACACCAATGGTAGGGTCGACTGCAAAGCTATTGTTAGCAATAAGTCCTGACTTTGTTCCATTTGTACTGATATTAAGGTCGGCTTCAGCGATGTAAGACATCTTTCCTTTTTTAGTGTGGAATGCGAAACCGAGTATTAGTCTAGGAAGTGTTACTTCTGTGCTACTTACGGGTATATCATTATTCGTTTGTTGGAATGTAAGTTTTTCTTCCTCAGTAAGGTTAAAACTCCATGCATTGAATGTTGTTGTGATATCTCTTGCCGCTGCACCAAAACTAAAATTCTCTCCTCTCCATTGAGCTCCTAGGTCAGCTCCAAAGCCCCAGGCACTTCCGAAACTACCTATTGATCTGTTTATGACTTTTATGTTTCCACCTACAGAGAAGTTACCTTTTGCATTCATATCTCTTGCATATGAAAGTATCGCTGCGTAGTCACTTGTAGAAAATGTCGTTATCCTATCATAATTGACCGTACCATCTGCACCGATAAGATTGAGTGTATTTGGAATATTATCTACCCCCATTCTTATTATAGTGAAACCTCCAGCGGCATTTCTTTCCCCTTTGAATTTCTTAGCAATAGATAAGTAGTCATAATTTGCAATTCCTCCAAACCAATTTGTGTGCATTGCACTTATTTGAAGCGGAGCATCCATTTGTGTTAATCCCGCAACATTCCAATATCCAGCTGTAGCATCATCAACATGGGCTACGACACTTCCAAACATACCATGCGCTCTTGCCCCGACTCCAATATTTAAGAATTCATTGACGAATTTTTGAGCGCTCGAAGTTTGTATAGAGGCAATAGAAATTAAAATTACAAGAAGTAAGTTTTTCATCGGATTAGATATGTACATATTGTTATCTTTAAGAGTAGATTTAGCACATATTACAATATTTTTTAATGCGTATGTAATATGTTATCAGTTTTTCACACCCAAAGTAAACGCATTTTGGTGTGACGTATTATTAATTAGGAGACAAATTTTACATTTTATGTTTAAAAACAGTAATATATACATCGCTATCATTGCCATTTTTACAATTGCTATATACTCTTGTAGAACAGATAAGCCTTCTGAACAGCTGCCAATATATGAGATAACGAAGACAATGGTAGACGATTCTGCAATGGTGGTTTCGGCGCATCCTATAGCCTCGCAAGCGGGTCATGATATTATGAGAGATGGAGGTAATGCAGTAGATGCGGCCATCTCTGTTCAGTTTACTTTGGCAGTTTGTTATCCTATTGCTGGGAATATTGGTGGTGGTGGATTCCTCGTTTATCGGGATGCAGATGGAACTACGAATACACTAGATTATAGAGAAATGGCACCAGCTGCTGCATTTGATAATATGTATTTGGATGAAAAAGGAGATCCTATTGCTGAAAAAAGCCAAAATGGTGGATTAGCAGTAGGTGTGCCCGGTACGGTGGCAGGTATGTATGCTGCATTCGAGAAGTACAGTAAATTAAAAGACTGGAAAAAACTTATAGCTCCTGCTATTGATGCTGCAGAAAATGGATTTAAGTTGACACATCGACAAGCTATGTTGATGAATAAGAATAAAGCGAAATTCGATAAATATAATACTGATCCAATCGTATTCACATCAAGAGAATGGAGAGGGGGAGATCTACTAGTTCAACCAAAGCTTGCAACTACATTAAAGTTGATATCAGAAAATGGACCGAAGGGATTTTATGAAGGAATAGTTGCCGATCAGATAGTAAATCAAATGAAAAAGTCTGGTGGAATAATAACGCATGCAGATCTTAAAAACTATACGGCCAAATGGAGAAAGCCAATTACATTTGACTATAGAGGCCACAATATAATATCAATGCCGCCGCCATCAAGTGGTGGTATAGCATTGGCTCAAATATTCGGTATGGTAGAAAATTATGATCTAAAAAGCATGGTGTATCACAGTAAAGAACATCTTCATTTGGTTGCCGAAGCGGAACGAAGAGCGTTCGCAGATCGAGCTACACATTTAGGAGACTCAGATTTCTACAATGTTCCGATTTCTGGATTAGTAGATAAAGCATACTTAGAGGAACGAATGTCAGATTTCGATCTTGAAAAAACAGAAGGAAGTGAAAACACTGAAGCGGGAGATGCTAAAGAAAGTCTAGAAACAACACACTTTTCTATTGTAGATGTAGAAGGCAATGCAGTGTCAATGACAACAACTTTGAATGGTGGTTACGGTTCTAAGTTAGTAGTCGCTGAAGCAGGGTTTTTATTGAATAATGAAATGGATGATTTCTCAGCGAAGCCGGGAACACCTAATATGTTTGGATTGATAGGAGCTGAAGCAAACAAGATAGAGCCAGGGAAAAGAATGCTAAGTTCTATGACACCTACGATTGTAGAGAAAGATGGCAAGCTTCTTTTAGTTTGCGGGACACCTGGAGGAAGTACGATTATCACTTCTGTTTTTCAAGCGGTGTCGAATGTTATTGATTTTGATATGACAGCTACAGAAGCAGTGCAGTCGCCTAGATTTCATCATCAATGGCTTCCAGATGTTCTGATATTAGAAGAAGTTGGATTCGATTCTACATTGATTACTGATCTAAATGAGATGGGACATCATGCAAAATTCAGAGGTAAGTTGGGTAAGGTGGAAGCAATAAAGGCATTGGCAAACGGAGATCTTGAAGGAGCTGCAGATATTAGAGCTGATGATGATGTGAAAGGGTTTTGATAGTTAGATGAATTAAAGAGCTAGTTTATATCTAAGTAATATTATTAAGTAAATAGAAGTTATCGGTTTGAGCTTTTGGTGATAACAATAGAAGCTCCATTATTTAAAAAAAGAGGAATAAAAACACATTGTGAAAATATAAATACGTTGATAATCAGCTATCTAAGGCAACGTTTTGCTTGCTCAACAGGTCTTATTATTAAACCGTATTACCTTGAAGCACTGCATTTACATATTTGTCATTTCTATCTATTGCACATCATGTGTATCGGATAGGGCATGGTATAATGAAGTAGCTCGGATTCAAGTTTCAGAAAAAGCAAGTAATTATTTCGCACCAAAAGGAGAAAGTGAGAGTTTTGCAATGGATTCTGTTTTGTATGATAAGCTAATTGAAAGTGGAACAAGTGACTTTTGCGCGATGTCAGCGGCTTTTAGTATGAGTAATGTTGAGTTAGAGAGACAATTACCTAATCGATGTCATGCGCAATATTATAACTTCCAAAGCTGTACTGCAACACTACTAGAAGATACAATTACGGTGGCGTTCAGAACCCAAAATCTCAGACGTAGTATTGCGAGTAATAAATTAATTAATATCAAGATATTAGGGGATGATCATCATGCGGAGATTGTACATTGGGGACAAGAGTATCGAGAAGTATCGAGGATTGATGGAAGTACAGAAATTAGAAAATCTCCTACCAGTAAAATCATAGGCACTAAACTGAAGCTTAATAAAAGCTACTATGAACTTGGTGATACGATTATTGGTGAAATAAAAATTACTTCTTATCAACAAAGAGGAAAAAGGAAAACAAAAATTAAGGAATACACTGAAGGTAAGTTTCGAGCAATACTTGGAGGCCATGGTATTGATTGTATTCAAGAGAAGTCTCTAGCCACTTCTTGGTTGAAGAGTAAATGATTACTGAGAAGGGATCGTTTGGATATCGTGATCATTGAGCTGCGGCGAAGCAAAGATCGGTGAGCACTTTTTGGTAAAAATTACTTGATTCGGCATTACATATCCATAATACATTTAGCTAAATGGTTTTTATTACCTAAAATGTCAACATCAAAAAAAATCTAAAATCTATCGAATTAAACAATTGAATAGGCTCACCCACATGTTCCGTATTTATCGGAATCTGCGCTATGCTTAGCTCAATGATCCTGTGCATGTCGATATCTAAAGTCAAAAATTCGAGAAATGTAAGCGAAGCGGTCTAAAAGGTAAAACGATCTACCTTCTAACAAAACAAAAGCTGTCCATTTTCTATTTCTATCTTTGAAAGGTAATACTATAGATATGTTCAGATACATCCCATTCGAGGAAATAGAAAAAAATAAGTGGAACGGCACAGTTCACTATGCTAACAATGGAAACATCCAAGGTTACTATTGGTATCTGAAAGCTGTACTCAAAGAGTGGGGAGCAATAGTTGAAAATGATTATGAAACTGTTGTGCCTGTTATTCAGGAGCCTATCAAACCATATCAATATCGACTTCTCCAAGAGTTAGGTCCTTATTCGGTGAATTTGCTCAATAAGGTAAGAATGGATGAAATAATGCCACTTCTTGAAAAACACAACAAGAGTGGTCAATATCCAATCAATAGCAGAGTCAGTTCTTCGCACCTAACGGCTTACAAGCAGACACCGAGGCAGAAGTCGGTTTTTCCTGGGGGGAAGAACTACGATGAACTATCTAATACATACAGTGATGAATTACAGGATAATTTGTACGGCAATGGTTTCGAAAAGATCAAAATCATGTCAGGCAAAAAACCAGAAGTTATAGTTGATCTGCTAAAAGAAAGTAAAGAGTATAAAAATGCTCTCATGCGGATCATGTATAATGCAATGCATCGAGGTGTAGGATTCTCCAATGGGATAGAGGATAAAAGCACTGGCGAAATATTAGCGATCAGTTTCTTTCTAGGAACACCGAGCTCTATATCGGAATTGGTTTCTTTTACCAATGGAGAAAAGAAATATAGACAACTCATTTTCGATCTTATCTTTCGAAATAATTCTGAGAAAGCTTCAAGAGTTGAGACATTTCATAGTGTAAACGATTTACAAGAAATGGGTTTTGACATAGAACCAGTCGGCGATATACAATTTAAGAAATCTACCTTCTTTAATCTGAAGAAGGCGTTCGGAGGAGCGGTGTAAATTAGCGATGAATGTGATTGAGGTTCAATCACATTTGATCTAAAACAAGGTACCTATATCGTTATAGACAATTGAAAGTTGTAGGAAGTCATTTTTATAGGTTGTTGGTGTTGCACTAATCCCAAAAGGATCATTTATTAAGATTAGACTTGTGAATGAATAATTGTACGAAATTTCAATGTTGAGCGATTTGATAACGTTGACTCCGATTCCTAGCTTAGGCATATAGAATAACCTGTTTTCAGCAAGCGGCAAAAGGCCTGAATTACGAGTGGGGGAGAAGTTATAAATATCGTCATTTCTTTCAAATCTAGATAGGTAACTTAATCTTACACCCATTATCATATATAAGTTTTTTAGAAGGAGAAGATTAACTTGAATAGGTAGATCAAGGAAGGTTGCTTTATGCATAGAGATGTCCAAATCATTGAAATTTTTTAATAACCGGATACCAGGAGATACGCATACAGATGTTTCATTTTCGACAAGATATTTAAGTCTAAAATTGAACCCAAATGAACTATTCTGGCTCGGAGAACTAAAATTCCCGATAAGAAAACTTTGGGCACCCTTATTACTTGTTTGCTTATAGAAATTCTGTATGCCACTAAATTCTACACCGTATTTGAATTTAGATTGGCAAAATGAATTCAAACCTATAAAAAGGATACTTAAGATAAGTAGTAATTTGCAACGTGTCATAGGTCTTCAGGTAAATGGGCTTTCGTAAATCTAGTGAAATGATTTTCCCGTCGTTTAAATAAGCACCAAAAAATAAACGAAATCGCATTAAAGTTAGTGTTCATCTTTCATAATATTTCTTAGTCAATCTTCTCGATGATATTAAATAAGATTATATGTGTAATCAAATGTAATTTAGTTTATTACTTATTAAATATTTTTTAATGTATTAATAATAATATTGCTATTTTTGCATTTGATTACAATTTTGACCTCAAGAATCAATTGACTAAATCTATTTATAAAAAGGAATAACAAAACAAATAGATAGTAGATATATTTCGCTGCGGTGTCTTTCGTTGTAGTGGTTAATTGATAACTATCGCAAAATTAATTTTAACATGAAAAATATTTTTACACTCTTACTAGCGCTGTCACCATTATTTTGTTTCTCACAAAGTATGGAGCTGTCGTCCGATTTATCAATTAAGAAAGGAAAGAAAAGTGAAATATCTCTTTTTGTTGGGATGTCCTCTTATGAAGGAGATCTTCACCATTTTGATGATGAAAATCTTGGTGTAACGACTCACTCTAAAGTAGCTTTTGGGCTTAGTTATAAAAAAGAGATAAATAAGAAATTCGCTGCTAGTTTAGCATATTATAATGTAAAGATTGCTGGTGATGATAAGATGTTTACGGCAGCATCTGGACATGTAGAGAGAGGTTTCGTATTCACAAATACGTTGCATGAAGTTTCATTAAGGTTAGATTATCTACCTTTCGGTAAGAAGAATTGGAGCGTTCAGCCATTTGTTTTCGCTGGAGCAGGTTTAGCTTTTGGTGGAGCGGATACTGATTTTAATAATGCAGCTGGAAATCCAACTTCTGATGAATTGATTATGGATGATGTGGAGAATGTCAAGAATACATCTTTTGCCCTGCCTATAGGTATAGGAGCAAAATTTGAAGCAACTAAAAAAATATCTATTGGTTTAGAAATGGGACTTAGATTGTTTACAAATGATTATTTGGATGGAGTCAGCAAATCTGGTAATTCAGGTGCAAATGATTTCTATGGGATAGGTGGATTAACTATCGGATATACACTCTAATCGATTTAGGATACTAGTTAGGTTTTTTGTTTTTATAATCTATCCAGTAAATGTAGAGACTAAAATTGACGAAATTTAAAATGCGGCTTTGCGGATTACTCTGCAAAGCCGTTTTGTGTTTTAGGCGATTGTGCCTTTCAAAAACAATCTTAATTTATTAGTGAAATAAGCGATGTCTAAACTTATTCCGCTTGCTATGATATAAGGTATTGTTCGTTTGAAAATATTTAGGCTTCCAATAATAAATCGTTTTCTAAACGATTTTGGGATTCAATTAATAATGACTTATCGTATAAAGTAATGAAGTTTGTAAACAGTTAAGTCTAGATTGATTATCTTATAACAGTAATATCCCCAAAGGTTTTTTTGATTGTTCTATCTATGCTTTCAATACTAATATTTGATACTATATGTAATAACCTAACAATAACGGACAATAGGATATTCTCAATTTAATTGGATTGATTAAGAATACTAATTTGATCATTATGAAAAAAAAACTTTAAGGTGGTGTAACGTTTCTGAAATTTGGTACAATATATAACTGATAGCAATATTAAATCTAAGCTTAGTTTATTATTGATTTGAATGAATGTTTTACAAAAAGAATAAAAAATGACAAATAATAAAATTTTTAAAGCAAGCTTATTCCTTTTGATGGGAGTATTAATGTTTAGTTCATGTACTAAAGAAGATAGTGTAGTAATTGTAGAAGAGGAGGAAGAATTAGAAATCGGTCTAAGAATGAGTATCAATGATACTGAGATCAATTTAGATGCTTATGCGTCTTACTGTATGACAGAAGGTCAAGAGTTTATTTCTATAGGAAGTAATGCTGACAACTTAGAATTTCCTTTAGCAACAGAAGAGTTTAGTGCAAATGATTTCTCATTCTTTAAGAACATTGGAGAAGAAACAGGAAACTGGGATTTAGGTGGAATGGCACTTGAAGGAAGCATATTAGGTCTTGAGGATATTACATTAGCAATACTATTTAGTGATGCAGTAATTAATATCACATCGAATGATGGAGAGATAGTAGTAGGAACTGCAGCTGGGATTCTTAGATATTTTGACCCAGCTGAACCTGTGACAAGTATAAGTGAATATCCTTATAGTATGAGATTCGCAGCGGAAATAATTCAGGAAAGTACTTTTTGCCAATAATAAAAAATAGCCAAGTTATTATCTAGAATGATAGTAGCTTGGCTCTTATCATTCTATGAAAACAGATATCGAAATAATAAAAAAGTGCCTAGCCGGTGATCAGTTGGCTTACAAGTACTTGTATGAAAAGTATATTTCATACTGTTATGGAATGTGTAATAGGTACTCTGTAGAAAAAGCTAACCTAAAAGACATGGTACAGGTTATTTTCTCTAATGTATTTAGATCGCTGGAGAGTTTTGATAGCGAGAAGTCACAGTTTAAAACATGGTTTACTAGAGTATGTATAAATCAAATTTTAGCGGATAGGAGAAAGCGATTTAGAACTTTAGACACGCAATACATAGAGGATGTGAGTGACTATTCATTAAACAAATGGAGTAATCCAATCGAAGAAAATATAGACAAAGAATATATCCTTTCACTTCTTACTCAAATGCCAGAAAATTATCGTGTTGTATTTAATCTGTTTATTATTGATGGATATTCTCACGAAGAAATTTCGGATCAATTAGGTATATCAAAATCCTCATCTAGAGTTCTCTTGAGTAGAGCTAGAACGTGGGTTAAAGCTAAATTCGAAAATCATTTAATATCGTAATATGAATCAGAATAATCAATTTGATAAATATATAAAGGGTCTTTTTGAAACAGATTCAAAAGCACCCGCAGAGTTAAACTGGGATCAGATGGAATTTGATTTGCCTCCAGCACCTGCAAAAAAGAAAAAACGACGCTTTTTAATTTGGTTTGCTTTTGTCTTATTCACGGTTGCAAATTTGGGCTTAGTATTCTGGAATATGAATCTTACGAATGAAAGTAAGATTTCCCTCAAAGCATCAGAAGACCTATTTCAAGAAGAAAGAGAGAGCTTAAGAAGTAAATTAACTTTACCTGCCGGTAATAATAATGAGTTAGAAAATGGTCAGTCGGATAATGTAGAAAGTCAAGCTATAAAATTTGAACAGGCGAAAAATAATAGTGATGAAATTAACATTGGTGATGCTGAATCTATGGAAAGTGATACGCCAGTAATAGCAAAAAAGCAAAATACTGACATTAATAACACACCTAATAATACATTTGATATTAGGAAGCGAATTTCTAGTGCAAAGTTGTTTGCACAACAACAACAACAACAACAACAACAACAACAACAACAACAACAACAACAAAATACAGACGAAGAGACTATGAACTCTTCTTCTTCTTCTTCTTCTTCTTCTTCTTCTGTTCAATTGAAGAATCTCGAAGAGATGAAAGGCAAGTCGCTAATTTCTATTCCGTTTCTAAGTTCAGAGTTGATAACGCTTAGTTCTAATTCGGAAATGTTCATACCAATGTTAACACAAGATATCGCGCCACATCAATTAGATGAATTACAACAAGAAGAATCGAGGAGGTTCAATTTATTTGTTGGTTTTGGCCTCAACACTTTTAGGCTAAATATCGAGGACCAAGATTTATTAAAAGATAAGATAAATAGTACTGTTGGCAAAAGCTTTATAGTTGGAGGACAATTGGGTTTATCCTCTTCAACAGATTTAAGTTTGGGTCTAAGACTCGATCAATATCACAGTACTTTTGATCATATAAGAGACTTGCCTTCTGAAGTAAATACCCAGAGTCTTAAAGTGATAAACAGAAAAGAAATTACTTTTCACAATAACTTCACAAATACAATTGGTTTAGATATTGGTGTAAATAAGAGATGGGGTTTATTCTCTAACATCTATTTGTCTACAGGTATTAATATGACTCCAATATACTCAATGAGTACTTCGGGGAAGACGACAATTAATACTGATGTTGAGACATTGTCATTCGCTCAAGCAACAAACAGAATTTCGCTTCAAGGCGGTTTGAATATCGGTGTAGGACTACCTATTTCAAATAAATTTGACCTGAATTTTTCTTATGGTTTGAATAGGTCGATTTCGGGGGATATATTTATCAATAATAATATTTCTACTTCTGCAAGAAATCAGTTTGATTTTATTGTTTCATACAAACTGTGATTTAAGACAAGGTGCTTTATAAATGTGAAAGAAATATGAGATTAAGTTCTCGGAGGGGCGAAAGCCCCTCTTTTGTTTTTTCAAGATGAAATTATTATCTCATTCTGTGCATTCAATATTAATTTCATCTATTGTGAATTTGTATATACTTATTCTAATTAATTGATTTACTAATATTTTGTTTTGTAGATTTATGGAGATATTATTAAAAAATAAATTGGGTGATGATGTTTAGATATTCAGCGAGCTCAGTTCTAGTTGTATACCAGACATTTACTATAAATGGAAATTCAAATTAGTAAAACCCTAAAAGTCTCGAAAGGTGAAATTCTTTTAAGTTATGGTGACATTGCATCTTATGCTTTTAAGGTGGAGAGTGGTTGTTTGCGAAGTTATGTAATAGACAAGACTGGAAAAGAACACATTTTACAATTTGCTCCAAAAGATTGGCTGGTCGGAGACATTGATAGTTCTACGAATAATAAGCCAAGTTTGATTTTTATTGATGCTATTGAAGACAGTGAAGTTTCATGCATATCAACAGCTGCTTTTGGGGACTTTGCTTCTTTAGAAAAAGATACTCTTGTTCATATGAGTACTAAAATTAGAAATAAGCTGATTGCTACCAATAATAGGATTATAAGTCTACTAAGTGCAAGTGCAAAAGAACGATATATCGAGTTCACAAAAACATACCCTACGCTAGTCCAGCGCCTACCTCTGAAATTAATCGCATCATACATAGGTATTACACCAGAATACTTGAGTGAGCTACGACGCCAATTATCAAAAAATATTAATTGAAAATTACTTCTTAAGGTATCTTAACTTTTATTCGTTTGTTTACCAGCATCTTTACGTTTGCATAATTAAATAATGCAATACTTTCAATTCAATTATAAGTATAAAGGCAAATTAATTTTCGCATTAAAAATTACATCAAACTTAAAATGGAAAAGGCAATTATTGGTTAGATAGCCTTATTGGCAAAAACTTATTGCTAACTGGTAATTTACCGTAATTTAAAAACAGATGAATAAGATAAAATCTCTACTTACAGGGAAGTATATACTCTGGATAGTATTAGCAATTCCAGGAGCTTTAGGGACAATAAATTACATCAAAGGGCAACTGGACTATAATATGATGATGCATATGACTGGTGAGTTTGCCGGTCGGTTTTTGGCCATCAGTCTTATTGCTACTCCTATCGCACTTATGTTTCCCAAAAGTCGAATAACACGTTGGCTTGTTAGAAATCGTAGATTTTTTGGTGTCTCTGCATTTGCATATACTTTGTTGCACACAATCTTCTATTTAATGGAATACCCATTTAGTCAGATATTGACTGAGGCTCCGGAATTAACTATACTGACAGGATGGATTGCATTTTTTATATTTATTCCTCTAGCAATCACCAGTACTGATACTGCAGTGAGAAAAATGGGACCGGCTTGGAAGAAGCTTCAACGATGGGTTTATTTGGCAGCGGTTATGACATTTGCTCACTGGGCTTTGCTCGGTTTACAAGGTGACCATGCTAGTATGGGGGCTGCATTGTTTCATTTTGTGCCCGTTATGGTTTTACAAGTATACAGAGTTTGGAAGCAGAGAGTGGAAATGAAACGTGATTAATTTAAAATCATCGTTTGTATAAATAGGAACTGGTTACATTTACTACTATAGTAGACTAATAATTTTTTAGCCTAAAAAAACATGAGCAAAAATGATTCTTACGAAAAAGATAGAGCCTAAAAGGCTTTATGAATACACAAAGAAAAATGGTTGGTTTCTTTTTATAACAAGCCTTTTAGCCCTTGTCGCCATTAATTTTATTGATCCATCAGAATTCAAACCACTTTCTTTTCCATCCGGCGTGATTGGGACTGCATTGGCATTTCTTATTGGTTTTCGAAATAATACGGCATACAATAGATGGTGGGAGGCAAGGAAGATTTGGGGTAAACTGGTCAACGATAGTCGTCATTTTGGACTGAAAGTAATAAGTTTTTTGAGTGATAAATGGAATAAAGAACTAACAAAGGAAGAAATATTTGTAGCCCAAAAACGATTAGTATATAGGCACATGGCATTTGTTTGGTCTGTTAATAAACACCTTAGGAAATTAGAATGGGAACCATCAATAACTCCCTTTTTATCTGCTGAAGAAATTGATGGTCTGCGAGGTGAGCAACATATACCTTTTGCCATTTTGAAGAACCAAGCTCTCGATATTAAAAGGCTTTTTGAGGAAAATTATTTTGATGACTTTAAGCACATCAGTTTCGATGAGATAATGGAGAATTTTAATGATGCACTAGGTAAATCTGAACGTATAAAGAACACTGTGTTTCCGATGCAATATAATTGGTACATGCAATATACAATGTGGGTAGTTCTTTTTTTACTGCCTTTTAGTCTAGCTGGGCATCTAGGTGCTTGGTTTTTCCCTTTGTCAATAATAATCGGTTACGTCTTTATCCTTTTAGAATATTTGGGGCGACAGATAGAGAATCCATTTGAAAATCATCCAAGCGATACCCCTATTGATTCATTGTCTAGAACCATAGAAATTAATTTAAGAGAACTTCTAGGTGAGAAAGATCTGCCGGCTAAAATACAGCCTGTTGATGGGAAGTTTTTATTTTAGGTTTTGAAATTTTCATTGCCTTTTGAATCGAATTTTCCTGCTGGTTAGAATTTGTGAAAGTAGATCCCTTTAATAAGGTTCGCTGAGAACAAAAAAGTTATTATCATCAATGGAATGAAAGTAACTATGACTAGAATATAGTATTGTCTTGTTAATTAAATCAAACGTTCAATAGAACACTATCATTTTTAAATAAATTTAGAATATGAAACTCCGATGACTAAGCTTTAGAGACCTGAGTAAAAAATTCGAGTTCTGTTTTAAATGTAGTGCCATTAAATTTTTATTTCAAGGTTTCCAGAAAAATGCTTAGACACCCAAGGAGATGATTAAAAATAAATCGTTGATTTACAGCGAAAATAAAATTTTAAACATATGAAATATCTATACTCTATTATGATTGTTATGTTTTGCAATTCTAATGTTTTGACTCAGAACTCGTTAGTATTTTATAGCAATATTGATGCAAATACAAATATTGTTAACGAGATAAAAAGTAATGTTGGAAAAAAGATTTCACTCGGTGATAATTCTTTTGAGGTAATTGATGCAATATCTACTGAGGGAATAGAAGTTTTAGGTGATAAAGATGTTGATGAGGTACATATTAATGGTAGGATCAACTTAGACCGAATTAAGAAAAAAAGTATATGCCCAGGGCCAGATTTAGTTGAACTAGATGATCAACATGTTTTAATAACATTTAATTCAAATTGGATTATTGATGAGGACTATAGATATTTTACAGCGAATGAGGATTGTGATATCTTCAATCACGTTCACATGATTGAAGAACTTACTGATATCCTCGAAGATTATGAAGACTGGAATAAAATAATAGTAGCTCATCATCCAATAAAATCTGTGTCTGAGCTCGATGGTCAAGGCTTATCGATAATGAATCTAATTCCAATATATGGGCAATTAAGAAGATCGTACAAGGCAAACTCAGGTAACTTGCAAGATATGCCTAATCCTAATTATAGTGGATATGTAAGTGTTATGAATGAGGTGTTAAAGGATTTTGACAAAATAGTTTTTGTGTCTGGACATGATAGGTTAAACACCGTGATACAAGATGATAATATAACGTATATCAATATTAATAGTGGTCAAAGAAATTACAGACATAAGCGGAATGAGGATACTAAATATCTCGGTGAAGGCGCTAAATTTTTAAAATTTAATAATGGCGATTTTACTTTAATGGATGATAAAACCAACTATAAAGTTGTAAATCCTTTCATGTCAAAAAAAGTAATCGAATCCAGCATCTCAATTGAGCCGGTAAACGAAGTTTTGAACTCAACAAGAGCTAGTGAAAAGTATCATCCAACAGGGTGGAAGAATTTTTGGATGGGATCTGGATATAGAGATGCTTGGTCGGCGTCGGTAGAGGCCCCATTGTTAGATGTTGATGCCTATGATGGTGGATTAGAAGCATATGCAATAGGTGGCGGTTTGCAGACAATGAGTGTTAAGTTCAAATCAAAAAATGGTAAAAAGTATGCTTTCAGAGCTCTGGATAAACAACCAGAAAAAAGCCTTAGTGAGGTTCTGCAAAAGTCAGTATACAAAGGCATTACTCAAGAACTTATTACCACGATGCATCCTTATGCTCCATTGGTAGCTCATGAATTAATGGAGGCTACAGATATTATTCATATCAAACCAGAGTTGTTTATTCTCGATAAGAATAATGATCTCTCATCAAAATATAACCCATACATTGGTAAGATTGGTACACTTGAAGAAAAACCGAAAGGTAAAAGGAAAAAACATGAAGGCTTTTATGGGGCAGATGACGTTGTAACGAGTTACGAAATGTTAATCGATCTGAGAAAGTCTCACAAAAATAAAATTGATAAATCAGCTTATGCGAAAGCTAGATTAATGGACATGCTAATAGGTGACTGGGATAGACATGAGGATAATTGGAAATGGGCAATGTTTAAAGAAAGTGGACATCATATCTATAAACCAATACCGAAAGATAGAGATCATACTTTTTCACATTGGACTGGAGTAATTCCTGGTATTGCTGATATGGTTGTCGCTAACGCAGAGGACTTTGACTATACTTTTGGCAATCTAAGGCAATTAAATTTTAAGGCTAGGTTTCTTGATAGGCAATTAGCTCTAGAGTTGGATCTTGCTTCATGGTTGGAAGCGGTAAGTTATATCCAGTCTAAGATAACGGATGCTGTTATAGATAATGCCATAACTAAATTTCCTGAGGAAGTGCGAGATATGCACGGAGCCATCATTGCCGCGAAACTCAAAAGTAGAAGAGACGACTTACCAAGAGCGATCAGGAAATATTATGCTGAATTAAGTGAGGAGGTTCAAATCCGTGCCAGCAACAAAAGAGATTTAGTTAAAATAGAAAGAAAAGAAAATGGAGATGTTCTTGTTAATCTTTGTCACATTAAGAAAAGTGGAAGTATAGGGAAATCGTATTATCAACGAGTATTTGAATATGGAATAGTGAAAACGATTTATATATTTGGCCTTAATGGTAAAGATGTATTCGAAACGGAAGGTAATGTAGAGAATACGATTCATGTTGAAATAATAGGAGGTAATGGAGAAGACAAAATAATAGATAATGCTATTGTAAATAAGAGAGGTAAGTCACTAACAGTATTTGATACCTATGGGGAGGATAATATTTCTTCTTCTAAGAATATAAAAATACAAAAACCTAAACATGCCGCTCATTATGATCCTTACTCTTTTGATTTTGACTGGTTGATCCCTAGTGCTTCTATTCGACGTAGTTCAGGAAATGGCTGGGGTTTTGGTTTAGGTGCTTCATATCTTACAAGAGGATTTAATAAAGAAGGATATGTTAATAGATATGATGCAAAAGGTCTTTACTATCCAGAACTAGGAGCTTATCGTATAGATGGTAAATTTACCCGAAATCAAGCTGTCGGTTTGTCAGATCTAGTTGTATCTACTAGATTCACAACTCTCAATGATAAATTTCCATTCTTCTATGGGATTGGAAATGACACAAAATTTGTAAAAGCTGAAAGACGAACTTTAAACCGTATAGATTATGATTACTTCGATCTAAATATAGGTTTAGATCGTAAATTTTATTCACATTCTAATTGGGTTAACTCTATTGGCTTTGAGAGGCACCATGTCTCCAATTTTGAAGACCTCGAAGTCATTGAATCCGATTTGGTTGGTTTTGGAACTCAATCATACTTAGGCGTGAAATCTTTACTAGATTTAGATTTTACAGACAGATCATTTTATCCTCTTGACGGAAGTGAATTTTTGCTTCAACTAGACGGAAGGTCTTCTGATAATGGTGACTTATCTGGAAATATCGATGCTAAATTTACACACTATAAAACGATAGATCTTGGAATTAAATTTACGTTTGCAGGCAGTTTGCAATATAAGCAAGCGGTTGGCGAATCTAGTTTTTATCACTTGAGTAGTATTGGCAGCCAAACTAACTTTAGAGGTTATACTCGAAATAGATTCATAGATAAATATGCTTTTTTGTACAACACTGAGTTACGCATGAATCTAGGTCATGTTCAAACACCTTTGATTCGTTTTTACATTGGCTTATTTGCATATTTTGATAGCGGTCAGGTGTGGGGAACGCAAGCTGATTTTTTAAAGAATAATTGGAACTCTAGTTATGGTGGAGGATTTTTCATCTCTCCAGGGTGGGAGCAATTTGCCATTACATACACTCTTGGTACACAAGGTGATGAGTTTATATATTCTAAAATTCAATTCGGATTTGATTTTTAATAAGTATTATTACATGCACTCATCCTACACAACCAAATTATGGAAGAAATAGATAGAAAAAAACCTAATCTTGGTAGTGATGTATCATCAGAAGAATTAGGTAAAAAGGAAATGAAAGCTGCTGCAAAAGTAGAAAAGAAAGCAGCCAAAGAAAAACAGAAGCAACAGAAAAAAGAGTTTGAAAAATGGCTTACTGAAAAAGAACATGAAGCCTCTGTTGATGCGAGTAGGCCCTTGAGACTGTATGAGTCAAAAAAAGAACCTCGTAAAGCGCTGGCAACTTTTTTCCGAAATCAGAATAAGATGATGGTTAGTTCGATCGCAATTGCCGATAGAAAAGCCATGATTATGATCAGACTTAATTCTTTAATCGTTTCCATTGCGATGATCTCATATAGATCTATGAATGAAGGTATTACCTTAGGGTGGTTAATAGGCTTAATTTTAATAATAGGTGCAGGACTAGCCTTGATATTTGCTGTTTTGGCTGCAAAGCCAAATAATAATTTCCTAAGGAAATTAGAAAAGGATGAAATATTCCCAGCTTATCCCAACCTTGAAGAAAGGAATTTTTGGGTGCCAGCTGACGCTACGCTCCAAGAATATGAGGATAGTATGGACAAGGTTGTCAGAAGTCAAGAGCTCCAGATAGGGAATCAAGTAAGATTTGCATATATGATAGAAAAGCGTCTTATTGCAAAATACCGCTTATTAGATTTCGCCTATAATCTGTTTTTGGCGAGTCTAATAGTTGCCACCATCGTATTTATTCTTGATGTAATACTCCATGTGTTATGAGTATAGAAAAGAAATACACAGGCATTAAAGAAATGAGTGGAATGCTCAAAACTATGTTTCGAAATCAAGCTGTGTTCGTCGCCCGAGCTGCAAAACAAACAGATCAAAAAGCGAACATGCTAATTTCGCTTGGTTTTTACATTCTTATAGGGATCATTTTTATATTCTATAACTATGACACATTTATTCATTTTTCTTCTTGGTTTTTAGTTCTACCTGGTTCACTTATTTTCCTTTGTATATTGGAGTGCATTTACATAGTTGCCCCTAATACTCGAATCCTCAAAAAAATATTTACTGAGGAACTAATTCCGGAATATCCTCGAAAAGAATTTCACAATATGTATGATGCATTTCCTGGCAAACTTCTCGAAAAAGAAGAGTCGATAAATGCAATGGTTAATGATCATGCTTTGCAACTGGGGAATATAATAAGAGGTCATTATGTGTCAACAAGATATATCAGCAGCAAATACAAGCATTTAGATAGAGCCTACAATTACTTCTTGGCCACGTTGTCAACATCACTACTTTTATTTATTTTAAATTTACTTCTTTCAGGTGGTCATTTTCAGGAGCATAATGAAAGATCTTCCTATTCTGATTTTAAATTTGATGAACCGAGTAGTATTTTTGTTTTAGATGAAAAGCTTACAGAAATTTCTGGTTTGGGTTTCAATTCGGAAGAAAATACTATTTATACAATAAATGATGAGGAAGGTAAAGTTTATATACTGAATCCTAAAAATGGGAATATATTAGATCATTATAAATTCGCTAAGAAAGGTGATTATGAGGGTATTGAATTGATCAATAACGAAGTTCTAGTAACCAATAGTTCTGGAGATATTTATATATCCAATTTTCAAGAAAACAAAGCGATAATCCAACATACACCATTGAGTAAAATTAATGATGTAGAAGGCATGGGTTATGATGTAGAATCTGATCAAATATTACTTGCATGTAAGGGGGAGCCATGGCTTCCTATTAAGGGGGATAAAGGGATATTTGCATATAATCAAACTTTTCATCGTATGGATAGTATTGTGTTTTTGGATATTAAAATTTCTGATTTAATAAGTTGTGTGGATACAACATATACGGATGAATTGATGAAAAAAAGTCTAGGGCGTCGACTCAAAGAATTCGCACCTTCGGCTATTGCAATTGATCCTACTAACCAAGATATTTATATTCTTACTGCTCATGGAAGTATCATTGCTGTATTTGATAAAAATAAAAAGATAAGAGATATTGTTCACCTAAATGAACTGATTATTCCTCAACCAGAAGGTCTTTGTTTTGATAATTTAAACAATCTTTTTATTAGTACTGAGGGACACGGTGGTTCTGCAAAGTTGTTTATGTATGAAAAGAAATAAGTTATTATTGGATATGTAGTGATGAAAGTGAATAGGGGAGGATCCTGATTAAATTACGGAATATAAATGGAAAAAAAAATACAAAAAATATTTTTCAATAGGCCAAAAAGCCTAGATGTTGAGGTATTAAGTTTTTCCCAACTTTATAAGAATTTAAACCAATCAGATCATAATCCTTTTGTTGCTCATAGAATAGAATTTTATTGTATTGTAATTGTTACAGGAGGTTCGTATACTCATTTTGTCGATTTTAAATCTTATGAATTGACACAGGGAAGTGCTCTTTTTGTTGACAAAAGTCAAGTACATCACTTCACTAAGGAGTTACAAGAATCCGAGGGTGTTTGCATTATTTTTAGTAGTCTATTCATGGAAAAACATTATTTTTCTGCGGATAGATTAAAACTTAATAGATTATTCAACTATCATATCGAAACACCAATAATCCATCAAAAAGAGATGGGCCAAGATAACTTTCTTGACATTGCGAAACAACTGTATAGTGAGTATGTCATTCAAAATGAATTTGCCAAATCGGAGATGTTACAAACCCTTCTTCATTTATTACTATTAAAAGCTGAACGGGCTAAAGATATACAGGCTATAAGTGGTGTTAAGATACAATGGCTTGAAATATTTAGTTCGTTTAAAAACATGCTTGAAGAAGAATATGTTAGTACTAGGAATTCGAAAATCTATGCTGCTAAACTGTTGATTTCATACAAGTTTCTAAATGACGTAGTTAAGAAATTAACAGATAAGACGGTCAAAGCATTTATTGATGACTTTGTAATTGTCGAAATTAAAAGGTATTTATTGTCCACTTCATTATCCGTTAAGGAAATTAGTTATAAGACAGGATTTGAGGAGCCGGCAAACATGGTTAAGTTTTTTAAAAAAAACACGCAAGTAACCCCACTCAAATTTAGACAGCAAGTTTAAATGTTGGTTACACTTTCACTATTTTTATCATCATTTTGATATCTAAACTCCCTACAGTATTCTTTAGCTTTATTTTTTAGTTCTGGACGTTGAGTTTTAAGTTAATTCGCCCAACATAACTAGTGGTATTATAGCTTGAAACTACATACGGCGTCTTTATTCTTAAAAGATAGCATGGGAAAAAAGATACAAAAAGTATTCTTCAGTCGAAATAAGAACCTTGATGTTGAGGTGATGAGTTTTCCGCAACTTCTTAAGAATTTGAACAAGCCCAATATTTACAATCCGTTTGTAGAGCATAGGGTAGAGTTCTATTGTATTATGATTGTTTCTCAAAAATCGTATACTCATTTTGTCGATTTTAAACCCTATAAATTAATAAAAGGAAGTGCACTTTTTGTTGCTAGAAATCAGGTTCACCAATTCACCAAAGAATTGAAAGAGGCCTCCGGATTCTTCATAATATTTAGTAGCCTTTTCATAGAGAAAAATTATTTCTCCTCTAATGATATTAAGTTCAATAGGTTGTTTAATTATCATATTGAAACACCAGTAATACATCAAAAAGAAATGAGGCAAGACAGTTTTATTGATGTCGCAAACCTATTGTATGAAGAATATCTAAATCCGAATGATTTTGCTAAGTCAGAGATGCTGCGAACGCTGCTTCATACTTTACTACTTAAAGCAGAGCGTACAAAAGAAGTGAAAATGACAAGTGGCACAAAGCTTCACTGGTTAGAGATATTTAGTTCGTTTAAAGATATTCTTGAAAAAGAATATATAAATACTAGAAATGCGAAAAATTATGCCGCAAGGTTATTTGTTTCATACAAATTCTTAAATGAGATTGTTAAGCATTTGACGGGTAAAACGGTGAAAGCATTTATCGATGATTATGTGACTATGGAAATTGAACGAAATTTAGTCTCCACCTCCTTTTCTATTAAGGAGATTAGCTATAAAACAGGATTCAAAGAGCCAGCCAATATGATTAAATTCTTTAAGAAAAACACCAATATTACTCCACTGAAGTTTAGGCAGCTATTATGACTACGGTTCCATTTTCACCATTTTTGTAGTCGTTTTGATAGCGGTTGTAGAGTGATTCAGGCCTAATTTGCAGTTATTATTTAAAACACATTATTTTATATCAAAACAATAAAATCAAAATGAAATACACTTTTCTTTTAGTATGTATAGCTCTAATGTTAGGCAGCTGTTCATCTAATAAAAATAATACCGAAACGGCTAATAAAAAAAGCACTATGACAGATTTAACAATAATGGAAGTGACCAGCTTCAATATTAATTCTTCTGTAGATCCAATGGATTTTAAAACGAGGGATTTACAAGTACAAAATGACTTTACGAGTAAACAACCTGGATTCATTAAACGACAAAGTGGTCTCAATGAAAATGGAGAATATGTCGTAGTTGTTTTTTGGAAGAGTATGGCAAATGCTAATGCGTCTATGAGTAAGTTTATGAGTGATGCATCCGTCGCTGATTATGCACAGATGATTGATGGTCCAACTATGAAAATGGATAGGTACACTATGGATAAGCCATTTAGTGCTGATAAGAGTCAGTTTGTTGAAATTATGTCTTTTGATGTAGTTGCGGGAACAGATATGACCAAGTTCAACGCGCTTAACAAAAAAGTCGAAACTGATTTTACAAGCAAAGAAGATGGTTTTGTAGACCGATTAATGGGCGTTGATGAAAAAGGCAAACAAGTAGTCGTTATTTACTGGGCAAGCCAAGTTCAATCAGATGCAGTTTTAAAGCCATTTATGGAAGCTCCATTAGCGGGACAATTTATGAGTAATATGGAGCCGTCATCTGTAGCTAGTGGTAGGTATAAATTTTTGGACGCACCACTTTCTAAAAAAGAGAAAGTAGTAGCTTTATTGAATAGCTTTAATACAGGAGATCAAACACCAATCTCATATATCAATCCAAATAAATACATACAACATAACTTAGGAGTAGCTGACGGATTAGCTGGATTCGGAGCGGTTATGCAACATGCACCTCCAGGAGGATTTAAGGCGAATGTTATTCGTGCGTTCGAAGATGGCGAATATGTATTTACACATACAGAATATGACTTCTTTGGCCCTAAAGCTGGATTTGATGTTTTCCGTTTTGAAAATGGTCAAATAGTAGAACACTGGGATAATCTATTAGATGTTCAAAAGCCAAATCCAAGTGGTAGAACTCAATTTGATGGAGCTACCGAAATGACTGATCTTTATAAGACAGAGGCGAATAAGAAAATAGCTGAAGATTTCATAACAAACGTATTGTTAAATCATCAAATGGATAAGTTGACTACTTACATTAACCCGACAAATTACATCCAACACAACCCTAGTGTTGCGGATGGTTTGGATGGTTTCGGAGCTGCAATGAAATATTTTGCTGAGAACGGACTAGTAATGGAATATACTAAACTACATAAGGTGTTAGGTCGAGGAAACTTTGTTCTCACAATGAGTGAAGGTAAGTTCGGTAAAGGCGAGCTCACGGCGTTTTATGACCTATTTAGAATAGAAAATGGACAGATAGTGGAGCACTGGGATGTTATCTCACCGATACCAGCTGAATCTGAATGGAAGAATACCAATGGAAAATTCTAATAGTTTGATTAGCTAAATGTTTTGAAGGCTACATTGATTACAACATAATAAATGTAGCCTTCATTTTTTTAACAAGAAGTAAAACTGATAAAATGAATAATTCAAAGATTCCAACATGGATAAATGTTTTTGGAGGTTTTTTGGCTCTTTTTGGACTAGGTTTAGGTGTTATGGGATACCTACAGCCGGACATGGTTATTCCCGGGTTTACAGAAGATACCAATGCCCATAATATGGCTATATGGATGACTTCGGCAAGAAATATTGGGATGGCTGTTGTTATGGCGTATGCTCTGTATTCGAAGCAACCAGCATTGATAGGCTTAGCTTTTTTAATGAGATTTGTAACGGAGTTTTTTGATATGTTCGGTACAGCGGCGTCAGACGTTATGGGCGTTCCGGCTACAATTATTTACACAGTATATATATTGTTTTTTTTAATCCCTGAAATATTTGCGATTAGAAAAATGAGATCATTGCAAAGAGATCAATCCTAATCATGGCTAATGTCTTTCTTCAATAGATGGAGAATGAATAGTAGTCAACTAATTATATTCACACGCTTACACTTCACTTTAGTATTAATGTCTTATTCCTACTTACTGTATAGGTCGGGCCATAACTATGTGTAAGCATAATCAACAATTCAATGAACACAGAAAAAAATAAACAAATAGGAGAAACTTTAGATCATTTATTTAAGGATTCTAAATATGATATGGTTAAAGCGATGAAAGGTTTTGCCAAGGGGGCATTTAAGCCGATAACGCCTTCAAATTTTAAAGACGTATACCTTTCTATATCTAAAGCGCAAGGTGAAGATTTGGTAAGATTAATAAAGTCGAATAATATTCAAAATATTGTTGAATTTGGGACTTCATTTGGGATTTCTACTCTGTTTTTAGCACTTGGAGTATTAGAAACGAATGGCAGTATTATTACCACAGAATTAATCGATTCCAAGGCTCAAAAAGCAATTGAGAATTTCGAAAGTGCAGGTGTTAGTGACCTTATAGAAGTAAGGATTGGTGACGCATTAGAGACTTTGAAAAATCATGAGGATTCAATAGATATGTTATTGTTAGATGGATGGAAGGACTTGTATTTGCCTATATTTAAAATGCTCGAACCTAATTTTCATGAGAATACATTCATTTATGTAGACAATGCAAATATGTCAGATACTAAAGAGTTCCTAAAAGTAATCGGCCAGGATGCTTCTTATCTATTTCAAACTGAATTTGGTGGAGATGTAGTAATAATTCGTAAGAAGGGAGCTCATAATATAAAGAGAGTTTGGTAAAGGACGCTTCTTGTCAATCTAGAATTGAATACAAAATATTTAGAAGTTCTAACAATGTGAAAGCAGGTAAAGTGCTTTGTGAGTCGTGTAAATAGTAAATATTAATAAAAAAGGATATTTAAGAGTGTGATAGAAAAGACATAATGGTATAAAATCATCATTAATGATAGAGAACATTTTATCTATCCCTTACGTTTTGTATTATTACATGATGAATACTTTATTCAAATATATCGCATGCTTATTTTTTTTGGCTGTATCTGTAGAGATATCAGCACAAAAGACGTTTCAACCAAAAGCTACTCAGATAGATTGGAAAGGTATAATTTATAGAAAAGAGATCGCTTTTGAGGCTCGAATTCATACAAACGGTGGTTTAGTAGGTGTTAACATAGGGAAGATCAGGACTTATTACAAGACTAATTATTATCACTTTAGCCTAGGTTATCTTAAAGACCCTAGGGAAAAACGTCAGAATAGAAATCTATCATTTAAATTTCCAGATAGAAGTCGATCATTTGCATTTGGAAAGCAAAATTCAGTTATAAATATTAGAGGGGGAGTAGGAGCAAAGCGATTCATCAGTGAAAAAGCAAAGCGAAAAGGGATAGCCATAGGATATGACTATTGTATTGGTCCCTCCTTAGCATTAATGAAGCCTTATCAGTTAGAACTAATCTATGAATTAGATGGCGGAGCCTCTAATGATAGAGAAATTCGTGCAGAAGCCTATTCTGAAGAGAACGCAGAGAAGTATTTGAACTTTAATGATATTTTCGGAGGAGCTGGTTATTGGAATAATTTTGGAGAGATTTCTATTGTGCCTGGAGTTCATGGTAAACTAGGGCTCTTCTTTTCAATGGGAGCCTTTGATGAGATAGTGAAATCAATGGAGGTTGGTGTAATGGGCGATATTTATATCAAGAAATTACCGATAATGGTGGCCACGGAAGAAATTAGTAACAAACCTTACTTTTTTAATTTTTATGTCAAATTCTTATTCGGAAAACGAAGTAATTGATCATTTGTCATACAGTAAGCCTATCTTTACCAAACATAATTAAAGACTCTTGCATTTTTGCACTTTGGAGTTATATAAAAGTCTATTCTGCTATTGAATATAAGTAGAACGGATACTTGAAATAATCATAAAATAAGAGGATGTTAGAACTTCCTGTAGTAAATAAAGAAACTGTAACTAGAACTAAGAAACCAGACTGGTTAAGAGTGAAGTTGCCAATTGGTGAGGATTACAAACGAGTACGAAATCTCGTAGACGAGTACAAATTAAATACAATTTGCCAAAGTGGAAATTGTCCAAACATGGGTGAATGTTGGGGTGCAGGTACAGCTACGTTTATGATACTTGGTAATGTATGTACTAGAGGATGTTCGTTCTGTGCTGTAAAGACTGGCCGGCCGCCTGAGTATGATGAAGATGAACCTCGAAGAGTAGCGGAAGCAATCAAGTTAATGGAGGTAAAACATGCTGTTATTACATCTGTAAATCGGGACGAACTCAAGGATAGAGGAGCAGAAATATGGTATCAGACTGTAGTGAGCATCAAAGAAATGGCACCAGGTACTACAATGGAAACATTGATTCCTGATGTAAAAGCCAACTGGGACGCGCTAGAAAGAATGATAAGTGGCGGTCAAGAGGTAGTATCTCATAACATGGAGACAGTAGAGGCGTTATACAGAAAAGTAAGGCCACAAGGAAAATACCATAGAAGTTTAGAGCAGATCAAGAGAATAAAGGACTTTGGGAAGAGAACAAAGACTGGATTCATGGTTGGACTAGGGGAGACAGATGAGCAAGTATTTCAGACAATGGATGACTTGATCGAAAGTGGCTGTGATGTCGTGACAATTGGTCAATACTTACAACCTACAAAAATGCACTTAGCTGTTGATTCATTCGTTCATCCTGATAAATTTGCAGAATACAAAGAAGTAGGATTGCAAAAAGGATTTGACTATGTAGAGAGTGGGCCATTAGTGCGAAGTAGCTACCATGCAGAAAGACATCTATAAGATAAAAATTGAAGTTGAATTGTAATGACATTTTCTGATAGAGAAAAATATGATTAGAGCTGGGATAATAGGTTGGGGAGAGAGTGGAAAAAAAATTGCAAATGCACTACATTTTCAAATCAAAGATGTTGAAGTAATTGGAGTCGCAACCGAAGATTCAGAAGGACGAGATTATGCGATGAACAAGATGGGGCTAAAACATGTCTTCTCTAACCATAACAGTCTATTAGAGCTTCATCAGATTGATATGATTTGTGTATGCTCTGATGGTGATATGCACCTTAATCATGTGGAAAAATCATTATCAACAGGTTCGAATGTCTTTATTGATCATCCATTGGCTAGTAATGTAGAGGATTGTAGAAAATTAGAAAAAATAATAGACAGTTACCCTTCTTATAAAACTACTGTTGCTTTCCCAAGAAGATTCGATCATAGATTAGAACCTATCCAAAAAGATATCAAAGAAGGGAGATTGGGTAATATATTACGAATCGATTGTCATACATATGAATCAATACCACAAAGAATTAGTGAGGATGAAATCCCTAAGGTAACGAAGGGTATATTTATGGATTTGATGCTGCAAGATATTGATATGGTTAGATGGCTTACCGGCGCAGAATATGAGTCTGTATATGTCACTGGAAATGCGCACAAGTATCCCTCACTCAAAAGACAAAATGACGCGGATACTGCTATTGCTATTGCTAAGCTAACAGGTAATATTCTTGTTAATTTTATCAGCTCAAGAGTAACGCATCGTGGATCAGGTTACGAACTAAAGGTAGTGGGTACAAATGGAGAGGTAAACATCAGCCATCTTGATAAGTCGGCTAAACTAGTAGATAGCTTGGATGGAAAACCTTTTTATCTATCGAAAGGAGCTAGAGAAAATGACTACCTCAGATTATTAAAAGATTATGTTGCTGCAGTAAGAAACAGCAATAAAATAAAATATAAATTAGAAGATGGAACCGAAGCTACACGTGTAGCAGTAGCTATGACAAAGTCATTTCTTTTGGGACAGGAAGTCTCTCTTAAATCAGAGTAATATGGAAAAAGTACTATCAATATTGAAATCTAACAAGTTGCGTGTGACACCAGTGCGCAAAGATCTCCTTAGTATTTTTATCAATTCTAATATCGCATTATCAAATCAAGACATAGAAGATCAATTACAGGAAGTAGATCGGATTACCTTATATAGAACCTTGAAGTCATTTCAAGAAAAAGGAATCATACACCGCGCATTTGATGGCACGGATACTGCCAGGTATGCTGCATGTTCTGATGGTTGTAGCGCTCATGCTCATCATGACGAACACCTTCATTTCCATTGCTCAGTCTGTGACAATACTTTTTGTGTAGATGAAATCAAGATTCCTAAACTAGAAATGCCAAAAGGATTTACTGCTCAAAAAACCAATATTGTAGTTGACGGAATTTGTGAGAATTGTGGGTAGAGCCATAATATCATAACCCTACACCAAGCATTCAGCAATGGAAACCAATAATTGGTTCTATAACTTTCTATACAAACATATTCAAATAACCAACTCTTCTAATTTCTCGAAAGCTGGTGCAGTTATTTTTCGTCTATTATTTTTCAGTAACTCGTGCAGTGCTTCTTTATGGTCAGTAAAGTGGAATTCAAATCCCTCCTCCAAGAGTCGTTTAGGGAATACCCATCTACTTTTTAATAACATCTCCGTCTCCGCGCCACAGAAAAATGCACCTATTTCTAGTGCCCATTCTGGAATCGGAAGGCCATTTTTTTTGCCCATAAGATTACGGAATGTTTTCATGAACTTGATGTCGGTTGTCGCATTTGGTGCAGCGATGTTATAGTTTCCAGTAGAGTCTTCATGCTCGATAAAGTGCTTGACAGCCTTTACCAAGTCTAGTTCATGTACCCAACTTACTTTTTGATCTCCTTTTCCATGTCTGCCGCTTAGATACATGTTGATGTGGTCCTGGTAAATCTTGAATACTTCAGCTTTTTTGCCAAATGTTATAGCCGTTCTCATGTTTATCTTTCGAGTGAATGGTGTGTAAGCGGCATAGAAAGTCTCCTCCCATTTACGAGCGACATCAACGCTGAAGCCTTCTCCAATAATACCATTATATTCGTTGTTTGCTCTTTCGTATTCGTCTCTATAGATAGTTGAAGTGGAGCTATTAATCCATAGTTTTGGAGGCTGTTTTGAGTTAGATACAGCTTCTCCTAATATGTAAGTACTATCAATTCTAGAATTGTAGATGGCGTCCTTATTGGTTTGGTTATACCTACACTTTACAGACTTTCCGGCTAGGTTAATGAGAATGTCACACAGATCAACGTATACCTTCCATGATCCCATGTTTTTTCCATCCCACTGATGGAAATGAATATTACCGTGATTTTCTTGATGACTTCGAGTGAGAATGTGATATTCTATTTCTTGGTCAAGCTTTAGATTTTCAATTATTGTATTTCCAATAAATCCTGTACCTCCTGCGATTAGAATTTTCATCTGTATTCGTTTTTAATTAGTATTGAATTAAACCTTTGATTGAGTATTCCTTATTGAGCAACTCTAAGATTGCCATTCCAATGGACAAGCTTTACTTTTTTCTTTGGATGTTTATCCATGTTTAATTTTTCTTGACAGGGCACCTCAAGTAGTAGTTTGTAATTATTTTTCTCTTTTTGCATTTTATCAAATGCTTTGATGCGTTTGTTCTTTTTTGCCCAACTAATAACATGTTTCCAGTACCACAATGCGAAAAATGGAGGGATGATAAATAGATAGCTGAAGACATATAAATCAGGGATATCAGTCAAAATTAGAAGGTAATTGATAAAAAAATAAACAGCTACAAAGCCCAAATATTGCTTGAGCTTTATAGCGTATGTACTACTTTGTCTCTTGGTTATTAGCAGTCTGATAAGTGCCCCTATTACTTGGACTATTCCTATTACTGCGAGTGCGATTCCATAAATCATAATATTTAGTTTAGTGTTTCAGATTATTATAATGAAGTAGTTAAGTAATGACAGAGTTTAAATTTTCGTGTAAATAATATCTTGGTTTTGTGATTATTCTTTCTTCGAATTGCTTTTGCCTTTGTACCGATTTAAGAATGATCATTTTGTCATATGCCTTGATTCTTTTGAATTTGTAGTGCCATTTTATAATATGAAACCAGTACCCAAAGAGTATTGCAAATATGGATGCGATATTTAATATGGCTTGAAATTGATTTATCTTTATATCATAATATGCACCAATTATAGTGTAGGTGAAGAGTGAAATAATAGCAACTAAATACCTTTTAAGACCTATCGCATATTTGCTATCTTTTCTTTTTGCAACTATTAATCTTATAATCGCTGAGAGAGGTTGAATTATAAATAATGAAGCGATACAGTAAATAAGAATAAGCGCAAGTACAGTATATACGAAGGTCATTGTTTTTTATGTTTTGTAATTTCAAAAATAATTGAAAGTTAAAGTCAAAAAAATAGATTTTCCACCTATAATTTCATAAGCTTGTTCAAAAACCAATTCTTCTCAGCACTGATAAATTTCTTAAGTAATGAATCACTCTTTTTAGCTAAGTCGAGGATGTTAGCACCAACTTTTTTCATTTCTTCCCTCTTGCTTTTTGATACTTCCTTGTCATCCATCTCTTTTATTGATTCTAGCATATGAAGTACCGGTTCTAGTTCTCTTTTTCTTCTTTCGTGTGCTACTTGTGTTGCTACTCTGTAGATATCTTTTTCTGCTCTGAAATATTCTTTTCTTTCCCCCGCTTTATATTCTTTTGTAGCTACGCCCCAATCAATTAAAGACTTAAGTGACATAGAGACATTACCTCTGCTAATACCTAGTTCTTCCATTAGATCATCTGCAGTCATTGATTCTGGTGACAATAAAAGCACTGCTTGTATTTGCGCCATAGTTCTACTGATCCCCCAGGCGGTACCAAGCGCACCCCACTGTTGTATAAATCTATGTTTTGCCTCGTCGTATTTCATTGTCATAATACAAATATAGAACAATGTTTTTGAATTTTCAATAATTATTGAAAATTAAATTCAAATTATATATTTATACAAGCTACAGAGATCGTTGGAATTTCATTCTATTCAATCTTGCAATAACATGCTATGGTTTGGCCAAGTAACATTTACGTATTAATTCCAAATCAATTCATACAGATCTCTAGCAATGGCATATTCTTTCCTTACTATAATAAGTAAAAATAATTCCTCACGGATATTTGCACCTAAATTGTGTCTAATCCGAGAGTAACATCTTGCCATTTGATGTATAGCGAATATGATATTATCCATAATTAGTATTACGAGCATACAATCTATTTATCATAATCGCTCAGCAAATGATCTTATTTGTCGCAGACATTATGTATCAGACAGGAGAATGGGGCGAACACGCTATTGGTTTGGCCAAGTTGCATCTACGGATTAGTTCTAAACCAATTCAAACCAGTCGGCACCAATCCTAATTTCGAGCACAACTTATTAATCAAAATAATTATCTTGCGCAGCGTAATGAATCCTAACCTTACTAAATAATAGAAAATAATGAAATCAACTCCACTAACAGAAGTCCACATAGGACTAGGTGCAAAAATGGCTGAGTTTGCCGGATATAATATGCCTATCGTTTATACTACTATTTCTGACGAGCATGAATGTGTAAGAGAAAAAGTAGGGATATTTGATGTCTCTCATATGGGAGAATTTATCGTTAGAGGTAAAGGTGCTGCAAAGTTTATCCAATCCGTAACTAGTAATGACGTATACAAGCTAGAAATAGGAGACGCCCAATACAGTTGTATGCCTAACGATGATGGTGGGGTAGTGGACGACCTTTTAGTCTATAGATTAGCAGAAGATATGTGTGCAGAAGGAGAGCAAGCTTTCATGCTAGTAGTCAATGCTTCTAACATAGGAAAAGATTGGAATTGGTTAGAGAGCAAGAATAACCATGATGTCCGTATGATCAACATATCTGATAATACAGGGTTGTTAGCAGTGCAGGGACCAGACGCTGTAAAATTAGTACAGAAACTAACTGACTTCGATACATCGTCTCTAGATTACTACACATTCACGAAAACTACAGTAGCGGGATTAGACAATGTAATATTATCAGCTACTGGTTATACAGGGAGCGGTGGCTTCGAGCTTTATGTAGACTCTAAAGATTTATTAGCTCTTTGGAATGCAGTTATGGAAGCGGGTGAGGAATACGGAATAAAACCTGCCGGACTAGGTTCTAGAGATACCTTGAGACTGGAGATGGGTTACTGTCTTTATGGAAATGATATCTCAGATACAACTTCACCATTAGAAGCTGGACTTGGATGGATTACTAAGTTGAAAGTAGAAGATGATTTCAGTTCTAAGTCAATCTTTGTAAAACAGAAAGAGGAAGGTCTAAAGAGAAAATTAGTAGCATTTAAAGTTGACGGAAAACGTGTGCCAAGACATGATTATACGATCCATGATATGGAAGAAAATGAAATAGGAATTGTAACCTCTGGCACACAATCGCCTTCTCTCGACATTCCGATTGGTATGGGGTATATCCCAAGATCGATGGGCAAAGTAGGAGAGAGAATCAAAGTGAAATTTGGTAAAAAATTCTTGGAAGCAGAGATCGTGAAGTTGCCGTTTTATAAGGTTAAATAATAACTTAAACTTAAATGGATGTTATCGTTTTGAACGATGGCATCCATTTGTTATAAAATGAACAAAGCTAAATTCTATAGTGAGACCTATCTCATAAACTTCATCAACGCCCCCATTATCCACTTACGTTCAGTATTAATAAGGTTGTTAAGTACCTTATCTGCGTTATGAGAAAATTGATTTAATTCATTTACTACTTTACAAAACTCATCAGACTCACAACAACCGCCC
>CALKXE010000102.1 GCA_938003955.1 uncultured Saprospiraceae bacterium
CGAATATTCAACCCTTCTTACAGCCAACATTTAGATATCATTTAAATGCTGTTTATGACAATACAGGTGCTAGTTTATTCAATCAATATTCGATAGGTCTTGAATTTGGGATAAGAAAACAATTTGGATCCTATTTCAGGACAAGAAAGAAATTAAAATAATCCAATTATAAAATAATCCAATTATAAAATAATCTAATCATGAAATTTGTATCATTCCTAATATTTAGCTTTTTTCTTACAACCATGTCTGGGCAGAAAGATATGTCAATAGACATTGTTGGAAGTTTTGATTACTCTGGTGCTTCTAATTATGATTTCATTAGCGGGATCAATCTTAATAGTATTTCCATTAAATCTTCTAAGACTTCTATAATAAATACAAATAGATTTGGAGTCAATTTTAGTTTTAGAATATATGAAAATATGATGTTTAAAACTGGAATTAGGCTAGCTGAATTGGGTTCTAAATTTAATGCTGAATATTCTCATACTTCTCAATGCTATGTGCCTGGGGAGTTAGTACGAGAAAGAGAATTCTTGCAATATGAAGAAGAGTTTTCGAATAACTTCATTGAGATTCCCTTAATTTTAAGATATGAATATTCTAAAAAGAGACTTAGTCCCTACTTTGAAGTAGGAATTTCTCCGCATTTTTATATGAATTCTAAAAGAAGCTATAGAACGGTAAATAACAATGGCTTTTCATATAATATTGATGAAGTCACTACCGGTTTTAGTAAGCTTCAACTTGTTTTTGTATTCAGCGCTGGAATGAATTATAATATTTCACAAAGTCTAACTGCATTTGCTCAGCCAACGATTAGACGCCACTTAAATAGTATTCAAATTAATCCAGATGGAACAAAAGCTCGGTTTTATTCTATGGGGTTAGAGTATGGTGTAAGATACAGATTCGGGAATTACTACAATTCACTAAAATCCTAAATCACTCAACATACAACACCAATCCCTTTAAGTAATTACCTTCTGGATGATATATATTAATTGGGTGATCTGGTCCTTGCGTTAGATGATGTACTATTCTGATGCTTCTTCCTGATTCAATAGCCGCTGATCTTATCGTATTGTAAAACAACTCTGGTCCTACAACTTGACTGCAAGAAAAAGTGAACAGGTAACCTCCACGATTGACCTTCTTAAGAGCCATGATGTTAAGTCTTTTGTACGCTTGGACCGCATTGTGGCGCTTCTTTACACTCTTAGCAAATGCTGGAGGATCTATGATAACCACATCGTGTTTTGGTATTTCTTTGTCTTCTAATACATGCATCACATTGGCATCGTCCATCTTGTGGATATCACCAAAGCCATTTAGAGTATTATTCTTAGCGACCATTTCCATTGCAGGCTTACTAACATCAAGAGAATATACCGACGTCGCACCTTTAGCCAATGCATACATTGAAAACCCTCCAGTATAGCAGAAACAGTTTAAGACAGATTTACCTTTTGAGAATTCACCCAACATTTTTCGGTTATCTCTTTGATCTAGGAAGAATCCTGTCTTTTGTCCCTCTTCCCAGTTAATCGCGAACTTCACGCCGTTTTCTATGATTTCTGTAGATGAAGGTTCTCCCTTTGCATAGTAATCTTCTTCATATTCTGTAAAGGAGGAGGGGAGAGAGTTTTTTGATTTCACATAGATGCAATCTAATGTCCCACCAAAGGCAAAATCAAGTGCTGAGGTAATATATCGAACATCTCTGTAGCATCCTATTGAATGACATTGCACTACAGCATTGTTATTGTAGATATCAATGATCAATCCAGATACGTTGTCACCCTCACCATGGATAAATCGAAATGCATTTGTATTAGGATCATCAATCAAACCAATCGACTTTCTGTAGTCATAAGCGGCTTTCATTTTCTTATTCCAGAATCCTTGATCGATATTTACATCTTCGAACGATAGAATCCTCAACATGATACTCCCGTTATGATAATGCCCAGTGACCAAGTGGTGTCCTTGTTGATTAATTAGTCTGACTACTTGCCCATCTACTAAACCCTCCGGTTTATTAAATATTGCACCACTAAATATCCAAGGGTGTCTTCTATTTATAGCTTCTTCTTTTCCTTTTCGGAGTGTTAGAGTTGGGTAATTCTTTTTCATGCCGCGAAGATGAGGAAAATATTGGAAACGGGAGGAAGAATATTTCATTCAGAATTCTATGATTTATGTTTGCTGTACTAAGAATCGCATTAAGATACAGAATGAAAAGGTTTGTAAAAGGAATGATAAGTAGCTTCACATCTTAGCCAGGATATGTTCGATAATTCCTTCCTAGTCTTTACTTTTTAACACTATTTTGTTGTGATTCCAAATGAAATTTACTCTTCTCTATAAAATTAATTGAAAATTGTAATTGAAACATACAATACGTAACTAATTATTCGTTGTAATAACGTAACTTTCGTTTTATAAACATCAGATAATGATTAGACTAAATAAAAAGGAAGAAGATATTATGAATATCTTCTGGAAGCTTAAGAAAGCATTTCCAAAAGAAATCATGGAAAGTATCACACCACCCATTCCACCTTACAATACTGTGTTGTCGATGATCCGTAAGTTAGAAAAGGACGGGTTTATTTCTCATGTAAAAGTAGGGAAGACGCATCAGTATTCTCCGACGATAACCAAGCGAACCTATCAGAAATCTATCTTCAAGCATCTACTCACAGGATATTTTGGAGGATCTCCAGAGAAAATGCTCAGTTTCTTTATCAAAGAAGAAAATTTATCGGAAGAGGAGCTAAATGATATTGTTAAACAATTTAGAAAAAAGAAATGATGAATTATCTAATAGAAAGTAGCATTTGCTTGCTGATGTTTTATGGACTTTATCACTTCTTATTTAAGGATTCTACCAAACACGCAATAAACAGAATATATTTATTGTCTTCGTTAATATTGTCGGCTTTGATTCCAATATTATCTCTACCTATATTTAGAAATAAAATTGCTTATGCTCCTAAGCCAACAAGTTCACTTATTGGTCGTGTTCAATTTATTCCTGACGGGGCTGTTCCGTTCGATTGGAGTTTGGTATGGTTCAATATTTATCTGGTAGGAGTTATTATAAGCTTTTTAATATTGTCTATTGGTATCTATAAGATTCTAAGCATAATCGTAAATGGTGATAAAGTTAGGCATTGTAATTATACCCTTATTTATACAAATTCCGAGATACCTTTATGTTCATTCGGGAAATATATTATTGCGCCAAGTCACAGAAAGGAAGACCTAACTGAATACGAGCTTACTCACGAAATAAATCATCTAAAAAACTTTCACACATTAGACGTACTATTCATAAAGCTATTCAGATGTCTTTTCTGGTTCAATCCTATTGTGCTGTTATATGATCGTAGATTAATAGAAATCCACGAATATCAAGCTGACAGTGCAACGCTTAATCATTTAGGTAGAGAGTCCTATCTATCTTTTATTGTCGATCAGGTAAGCATAAGATCCAAACATCCACTTGTACACAATTTTAATTCACTTATAAAAAAACGATTAATTATGATGAGTTCTGAATCTAGGTCTGGCAGTGTTCAGTACCTAGCTATTATTCCCGTTTTACTGGTTGTTCTTTCTTTGTTTTCTTTTGATAGTTATCCTGAACATGTGGATAATAATGGAAATGAACATAGTATTCTCAATGATACTATTCCTGATGGTATTGTGTTGGATACTCTATATACTGCAGTTTTTAATATGAGCAGCAAAAAAGAAGTACCTAGCACTGTTGCCGAGTTGTCGCGTGCAAATACTTTTGTGAGGGATACTTTTATAACTCAAGCCTCTATAAACGGTAGAGATATAAAATGGCTGGTTATTAAAGAAAAAGGGAAAGATGCATATATTATTCCATCAGATGACCCGCTAACCAAAACTATGCTAAATAGAGTAGATACAATCTCCATAATTGATTACGCAACTTACATAGAACAAATGATATCTATTAACTATAAATCTGGTGTTATTGATACATTGGTAAACGAATGGTGATTTATAGAATAAAAAAGACAGTCATTGGGGATGGCTGCCTATTTGACGCTAGTGTCTGCACACCTACAAGGTGCCAAACACTTATATGTTGATTAATCGGTATCCATTTTACAGTAGAACATACGAGTAATAATTGTCAGACACTCTTTTAGATGTCAGACAAGTTAGCTTTGATTTTACACTTTTTTGGATTATGACTGTTATGCAGTTTGCTTGTGGTTCGACAACTTCCACCTCGATGCCCCTCCAAAGAGGGATATAAAAAAAGCCAGACATTTCTGCCTGGCTTCTCTAAAAATATATGTTGATATTGATTCAAATTATTTCAAATCAAATCTATCTAAATTCATTACTTTATTCCATGCAGCAACGAAGTCGTTTACGAACTTAGCTTTCGAGTCGTTAGAAGCATAAACTTCAGCGAGCGCTCTTAATTCAGAATTAGATCCAAATACTAAGTCATTTCTAGTCCCTGTGTATTTCTTATCTCCACTGGTTCTATCTTTCCCTTCGAATACATCTTCATCTTCGTTTATAGAAGACCAAGCTGTTCTGATGTTAAGTAGATTGACAAAAAAGTCGTTGGTTAATACTCCTGGCGTATCAGTAAATACACCGTGCTTCGAACCATCGAAGTTCGTATCCATTGCTCTCATACCACCTACTAATACAGTCATCTCTGGTGCTGTAAGTGTCATTAATTGAGCTTTGTCAACCAACATCTCTTCAGCTGTGACAGTATACTTAGTCTTCATGTAATTTCTAAAACCATCAGCACTTGGCTCAAGGAATGCAAATGAATGCGTATCCGTCTGCTCTTGTGTAGCATCCATACGACCTGCTGTGAACGGTACAGATACATCGTGTCCACCATCTTTAGCCGCTTTTTCCACACCAGCACATCCAGCTAGTACGATAAGATCAGCCATAGAAACCTTCTTGCCGAAGTCAGATTGTACTCCTTCTAATGTTTTAAGAACCTTAGCTAGTTGAGTAGGATTGTTTACTTCCCAATCTTTTTGCGGGCTTAATCTTAATCTTCCACCGTTAGCTCCACCTCTCATATCAGAACCTCTGAATGTAGATGCCGAAGCCCATGCTGTAGATACTAATTCTGAAACAGATAATCCAGAAGCCAATACCTTAGCTTTTAGATCAGCTACATCAGCATCATTGATCAGTTCGTGATCAACTGCCGGAATAGGATCTTGCCAAATCAACTCTTCAGTTGGAACCTCCTTACCTAAGTATCTTGCAACCGGCCCCATATCTCTATGTGTCAATTTATACCAAGCTTTTGCAAACGCATCTGCAAATTCCTCTGGATTAGCATGGAAGTGTTGAGAAATCTTTAAGTATTCTGGATCTCTTTTCATTGCCATATCGGCAGTTGTCATCATAGGTGCATGTCTGACATTTGGGTCATGTGCGTCAGGCACTGCATCGGAAGCATCTCCGTTTTTCGGTCTCCATTGATTTGCACCTGCTGGAGATTTTGTTAATTCCCATTCATAACCTAGCAAGTTCTCGAAGTAATTATAATCCCATTTTGCAGGATCATTTGTCCATGCTCCTTCAATACCACTTGTGATAGTATGTACACCAGCTCCTGATCCAAATGAATTTTTCCATCCAAGACCTTGTTGCTCGATAGGAGATCCTTCTGGTTCTGGTCCAAGGTGTTTTTCATCGCTTGCGGCACCATGCGCCTTACCGAATGTATGACCTCCAGCGGTTAATGCTACAGTTTCATAATCATTCATAGCCATACGACCGAATGTCTCTCTGATATCATTAGCTGATGCTAATGGGTCAGGATTACCATCTGGTCCTTCTGGATTAACATAGATTAGTCCCATTTGCACAGCGGCAAGTGGAGCTTCTAGTTCTCTTTCTCCCTCGTATCTTTTATTTTCTAACCATACACCTTCTGATCCCCAATAGATATCTTTTTGTGCTTCCCATATGTCAGCACGGCCACCAGCGAAACCGAAAGTTTTGAAACCCATTGTTTCCATAGCAACATTACCCGTCAAGATTAATAAATCTGCCCAAGAAAGAGCTCTTCCGAATTTTTGCTTTATAGGCCATAGTAACATTCTTGCTTTATCCAAGTTACCGTTATCAGGCCAGCTATTCAATGGAGCAAAACGCTGAGCGCCTTCTCCTCCTCCTCCTCGACCATCACTAGTCCTGTAAGTACCAGCTGCATGCCATGCCATTCTTACGAAAAATGGTCCATAATGTCCATAATCTGCTGGCCACCAATCTTGAGAATCAGTCATTAGATCTGCAAGATCTTTTTTCACTGCATCAAAGTCAAGTGATTTAAATGCTTCTGCATAATCAAAATCATCGCCCATTGGGTTAGACTTCTCAGAATGTTGTCTTAGTATATCTAACTTTAATTGATTAGGCCACCAATCCTTGTTGGTTTGACCTCCACCTGCACTTTCTTTTACTGCGCCACCCATAAATGGGCATTTTGTGATGTCTCCATCCATATTGTGATTATCCATAATGTATAATTTATTTCTTTTGAAGCTCTAAATTAGGGATATTAGTTAAGACCAACATCATTTAGCTTATCAAGAATATTTATGAATGTATAAGTAAAAACTATAGTTGAGGGTTTTGCTATAGTTTTTACTTATTAAGTATAAATGGATATCATGTACATAAGTAGTTGTATATCTTATGCTAAATATTGGCGTATAGAAATTTAAATGTTTTGTATCGCAAGTTATTCATCAAAGGACAATGCCAAAGCGTAGTACGAATCTTTGATAATTTATTCGGTTTTCAGTTGATATTCTGGAATCCCATGGGTTTGCATATGTCCATGTGGCCTTCTGGAATTTATATCCTAAATCTATAGAGTATTTAGTTATTGAACTTCCAAAACTCATGCCTAGACTTGGATAGAATATGAATCCGCCTTTTGCATCGGTTATTCCTTTGTTTTCATTTTTGAAGGCTAGACTGTAGCCTGTTTGTAGATTAAGAACAAATGTTGAATTGTTGGGTAATAGGTAACTTCTAAAATCTAGAAATATTGGATGCATCCTTTCACCAGATCCATGTGCATATTGATCAACAGAAGAACCAAGGCCAATACTCAGCAATCTACTTAATCTATAACCTGAGCTAAATGATAGAGAGTAACCGTAAGTCTCAGAATTTCTTACTCCATTATTAGCGGTAATTAGACCAGCTGACATAGAATAGTATATTCCCTTTTCTTTAAAGATGTAATGAGAACCTAATGTTTCTTTTGTTAAGGATTTGATTTTAAGTATCTTATCTGACGGGAAAAACATTTCTTGACCCCATATTGTAATGAATTTTATTCCTACTTCAGGATTCCAATCAATAATAGAAACTTCTAATTCTGAGCCCCCTAAAAGATATAATTTCGCCCGTTGCTCTTTATTAATAGTTACATCCTCTTGAGAATAGGATATGAAGCTAATGAGTAGAAAAACGAGAAGTGTTGATATACGATTCATAGCACTACTATTTAGAGATAGAAATGAAACTCAATTCTTTCAGAGAACTAGGATTACTGCTATCATACTGGTAAAGTCCTCCATCTCCTACGACTATGATATGATCTTTGCTCAATGGTATTATGTCATATGCATTGATATCATTTATATGCTCGACTTGATTGTCATCTATTTCATTCAGATCTGACTTGTCAAATACTCTAAGTCCAGCGTCCCCATCACATATGTATAGATCATCATTTATTACTGCGAGTCCATGAGGATTGGTCATGTCGTATGATTTTTTCAACTGTGGATTTTCAATATTTGTAATATCTATGACATCTAACTGGTTGACAAATGATTCACATCTGCTGCCATTTCTTAAAGTAACATATGCTATATTTCCTTGTACATATACTGGGTCACAAGCTCTAGCATGTGTAAACTTTGATACAAATGTCGGCATAGCAGGATTAGTACGATCATAAATAAACATTCCAGCATTTCCACCAATGAATAAATAGTCTCCATATGGAAAGAGTGTTTCTATGTTTCCCCAGTCAACTTGTACTGTATTAAGCAATTGTGGTTCGGATAAGTTGGTTATGCTATAACTCTTCAATTCCTTTAAATTCAATACGTACAAATATTCATCTTGTACTGAGAATCTAGCAAAAGAACCTCCTTGTCCTGTATCTGAATTAATATTGTTGTTAATCCCAGTTGGTGAAGAAGCTTCGAATGATGCACTACCATCTGCAAAAATTTGATTTCCATTCCAAAACCATTGATTATTGAAATTAGGATCATCACAACTTATCTCAATACTTCTTTCTGTTTCTTTTGTATAAATAAAATAACCTAGTTCCTCCCTAAATTCATAAAGATTAAATACTTCTTCTTGACGATCAAGTAACTTTGGGTCTTTGAAATTTGATATATCTATAGAAAGAAGATCTACATAATTATCAGCATAAAGTATATCATCCTTTATAGACACATCCAAATTACCTGGTATAGATATGAAGCCTAGATAGGTAGGAGAGGTAGCATCAGAATTATCATATAAATGAATCCCTTCATACTTTTCATTTATAATCAATGTCGAGTTGTAGTAATATATTTTACCTGGATTTTCCAATAGACGAGTTTCAAAATATTCAATATTATTTACTCTGAATTCTTCAGCTTTTGCAAAGACTGCTTCATACTCAACGAATGTTCTAGTCCCGTCACATTTGTCTTCTAAGCAAGAAGAGAATGATATTAGTAATACGAATAATAGTAATAGCTGGGAACCTTGGTTTAGTGTTTTCATGATTGTCTATTTTATGATTTTATTGATCTATTCACTTAGACAGAAGATGGTAGGGAGATGGTTGGGTAAGAAGTGAAAAGAAGTAAGTGCGAGACATTTTGAGGTGCCTACGATCTACTGCCAAAAACAAAGCTAGCATGTCTACATATCTTAAAGAGTTTCGGACATGCTTTTCTCGGCGCTAATAAAGTAATATTGTGAATCTAAAATGTGTAGGAGTCAAACATCTTGTTTATGGTGCTCGCTATTGAAAAAAAACAGAAGATTTATTTTACCCTTTCTTTTCTTATTGACTTCTAAAGTTGTAGCATCAACAGTTTGCGTAATTGTATGACCCAAAATAAGCAACGCAATAACCCAACAACTCAATAATTTAACAACTGATCAAAATGTTAAAATGTCAACTTACGAATACTCTCTTTCCCATCTCTGATAATAGTGATATCAATTGTTTGACCTTTTTCATGCGCTCCCAAAGCTTTCATATAAGTCATCATATCTACAATATCCATATCACCCATTTTTCTTACGATATCGCCTTTCTTTAGATTTGCATTGAATGCTGGACGATCATCTCTTACTCCATCTATTCTCATGCCTTTACCATCAAACAGATAGTCTGGAATAACTCCAAGTGTAACTTTGAAATCTGGAGTCTCAGCACTTTCGTCCTTAGTCTTCTGGAATATAAGCTTACCACGACCTTGTGTATATTCTATAATATCAATTATGTAGTCAGTAATGTCTATGATTCCTTTATAATTAATCAAATGAGCATCGTCAGTCGGTTTGTGGTAGTCCGAATGTTGTCCAGTAAAAAACTGTAATACTGGAATATCTTCTAAATAGAACGACGTATGATCTGTTGGACCTACACCTGATCTTTCTTCTTTAACTCGGAATGATTGACCAGACTCTAATTTTAGAACCTGATCCCACGACGGGGTAGTCCCCGTTCCATAGATTGCTAGTTGTCTATCGGCATTTAATCTACCGATCATATCCATATTGATCATATAGTTTACCTGCTTCAATGGAACGGTAGGGTGTTTAGTGAAATAATTACTTCCCCAAAGTCCTTTCTCTTCACCACTAAAGGCTATAAATAGGTAATTAAGGGATGAATCAGATTGAGATTTCAAATGTTCTGCTATTCTCAACATGCCAGCTACACCACTAGCGTTATCATCTGCACCATTGTGTATCGCTGGATCACCTACATATAATGAGCCTTCCGCTCCATAACCGAGATGGTCATAATGTGCACCGATGACTGCTGTATATGCAGCCTTATTATCAATTAGTCCTAAAATATTTAGTCCTGTCACTTTTTCATCATCTGGACTTGGCCCATCTGCATGAGGATTACTTCTTATGGTTTTATTAAAAGCTTGTATATATCCATCGCCAACTCCTCCAGGAAGTAAACCAATTGATTCCATTCTGTCAGAAAGGTAAGCGGCAGCCATTTTTTCTCCCTTTGTTCCTGTTTCTCTTCCTTCCATATCATCATGTGAAAGGATCTCAATATCCTGCTGCACATTTATAATATTGTAGATCTTAGTATCTTTCGGCTTTACCGTTTTGCAACTAAAAGCAATAAGTATAAATGACAAAAAGAATATAGACGGATACTTCATATGAATTGATAATTTGTTGAAGCAAATATAGTAGAATAATTGGTGCTTGACATTGTATTGATTATTCGCTGTTATATTTCATCTATTATAAGGATGGAATTATTAAGTTTAACCATTAACAAGCCATTAGAACTTTCTATTTCAAAAGGATATATATTTGAAATATCTTATTTATAAAATTCCACTCTAAAAACAAATCAGTCTATTCTAGTGCTGATTTTATATAATCTCCCATTTTTTTATACTTTTGAGGCCTCAAAAGCTGAATATTGAATGAAATATCTCTGTTTTTAGAAAATAGACAACAAATAGTATTTTTGTGTAATAAATTAATCAATGATTATCAGTATCATTACACATTATTAGTCATAATTATATGACTAAGCTTGCTATTCATAGTAGGTATGTAAATTAAAGACGTATATTTGCGTCGTTTTTTGAAGAAGTAAATAAAATTAAAGCATGCAAGGTAAAGGAATATTGAAGTTTTTCTTGGTACTCTTAGCAGTTGTGAGTGCACTACAGATAGTGTATTTTTTCCCAACTAACAAGGTAGAAAATGACGCAGTTGAATATGCGGAGGCGAGAGCTGCACAGGTTGGAGAGAAAAGCCAGTCAGTAGAAAGGAAAATGGCGAAAGCGCAATTTTTAGACTCAATGTCTAGTGAAACTATCTTTTCTATCCCAGGAATTAGTTCATTCACATACAATGATCTTAAGAGTAAGCAATTAGGGCTTGGTCTTGATTTGAAAGGTGGTATGAGTGCTGTACTCCAGGTTGATTTGAAAGAATTGTTGAAGTCATTAGCGGGTGCAAAAAGTAAAGATGTACTTTTCGTTAAGGCACTAGATCAAGCAACTACAGACTTAGAAAATAGTCAGTCAGATTATATCACTTTATTTGCAGATGCATATAAAAATGTAGCTCCTGGTAAGAAATTAGGTAAGTTGTTCCAAAGAAGTGAATCTCTTGGAGAGATCAATTTAGAAACATCTGACGGAGAAGTTATAAAATTGCTAAGAGCAAAAGCAGATGAAACTGTTGATCTTACTTTCAAAATGTTAAAAGAGAGAATTGACAGAACTGGTGTAATTCAACCTAATATATCTTTAGATGCAGGAAGGGATTTGATCTTGGTAGAAATGCCAGGTGTAGATAATCCTCAGCGTATGAGAGAAATTTTAGTTGGTGCAGCTAATCTAGAATTCTGGAATACATACAGATTCACTGATCCAGGTGTAGCTGCTATGTTCCAAGCGGCCGATAAAAAAATCGCAGCTTCTAGAGGTGAAGAAATAGTGGCAGTAATGGATACTTCTTATACATATATATATGATGAAGATGGTAACACTACTGATTCTACTGAAGTAATCAGACCAATAAATGATATATTTAGTGCTTCAGGCCCTTTATTGAGTAAGTTACAGTTAAACGGATCTAACGGAGTAGGACTCTACGGAACTGTAATGGGACTTGTAGAAAAGAGTAAGAGAGTTTCTACAATGGAACTTCTTAATTCTACAGAAGTAAAATCTATCTTTCCAAAAAACTCTAAATTCTTATATTCATACAAGCCTTATAAGAATGCTGAAGGAGAATTGACAAATAAATATGAAGTTTATTTGATCAAAACTCAAAATGGAACAGAGAAGGCACCACTTGAAGGTGATGTTGTAGTAGAAGCTTCACAACAAATAGATCCTGCATCAGGAGAGCCAGAAGTATCGCTTACGATGAATAGTAAAGGTGCTAAGATTTGGGCTAAGATGACTCAAGATGCATATAACAATGGTGGTAGAGAGATAGCGATATCTTTAGATGACCTTGTAGTATCTGCACCAGGAGTAAATAACGGAGCTATTACAGGAGGAAGATCTTCTATCTCTGGTAGTTTCAATATTCAAGAAGCGTTGGATTTTGCCAATGTACTTGAAGTAGGTAAATTACCTGCGAATACAAAAATAATACAAGAGTCAGTAGTAGGACCTTCATTAGGTGCTAAGAATATTGCAAGTAGTAGAAATTCATTATTAATTGGATTCGCTCTACTTTTATTATTCATGTTATTCTACTACGGTGGAGGTGGTATCGTATCAATCTTAGCATTGTTTACAAACATCTTTTTCATATTTGGTACACTATCATCATTTGGTACAGTATTGACACTTCCTGGTATTGCAGGTATCGTACTTACTATTGGTATGGCGGTAGATGCTAACGTAATCATATTCGAGAGAATTAGAGAAGAGCTCAGGGCAGGTAAGTCTAATCTCGCTGCCATTGCTGATGGATTCAAAGCCTCTTATTCTGCCATTATTGATGCCAACGTAACTACATTATTAGTAGCAGCTGTTTTGGCTTACTACGGTTTAGGTCCAATAAAAGGATTTGCAGTAGTATTGATTATTGGTGTTATTTCTTCATTATTAACGGCTGTATTATTCGGTAAGTTAATAATTGATAACTACACATCTAAGAACAGAGAAATGAGTTTCTGGACTGGCGCTTCAAAGAATATGTTCGCTAATCTTAACATCGACTGGATGGGAAAGAGAAAAGTTGCATACATCGTATCTACAGTTTTAATTGTAGCTGGATTAGCATCAATCTTCACAAGAGGTTTCAACTTAGGTGTTGATTTCAAAGGTGGATACTCTTACGATGTTAGTTTTGATAAGACGGTTGATCTAGAAAGTATCAAAACAAGTTTGACTACAGTATTTGGAGCTGCTCCTGTTGTGAAAACAGTCGATTCTGACAATACATATCAAATTACTACAGCTTACTTAATTGATAATAATGCTGAAGGTAATGATGAGAAAGTAACTGAAGCACTTTATAATGGATTAAAAGAAATGAGTGCAAGTACTGTTTCTTACGAACAATTCATTGATTCTGATTTAAGATCAGGTACTCATATTATAAGTAGTTCAAAGGTTGGACCTACGATTGCAGATGATATTTCTAAGAGTTCATTCTATGCTGGTATCTTTGCATTGATATTGATCTTCTTGTATATCTTCATAAGATTTAGCAAGTGGCAATACTCTATGGGTGCGGTTGCAGCACTATTTCACGATTCATTAATCGTACTAGGATTATTTTCAATATTGAAAGATGTTATGCCGTTCTCTTTGGAGATTGATCAAGCATTTATCGCAGCGATATTAACAGTAATTGGATACTCGATAAATGATACCGTGGTCGTATTTGATAGGATTAGAGAATACCTTGGTATTTATACCAACAAAGGTAAAGATGAGGTTATCAATGCTGCATTGAATAGTACATTCTCTAGAACGATAATTACATCATTTACAACTTTATTAGTTGTAGGTACATTATTGATCTTTGGTGGAGCAAGTATTAAAGGATTTGCTTTTGCACTATTAATTGGTGTATTGGTGGGTACATACTCATCTATCTTCGTAGCAACACCTATCGTAAGAGATTTAACTGATGATCTGATAGGTTCAGTTAGAGCGAATAAAGCGACTTCATCATCTGATAAAGGTGGTAGTAGTTTCGGTAGAGCAGCGGCAAAAGCGAAAGCTGAAGCAGATGCAGCGGCTAATACAGCAGCTGAGTAAACTGTGATAAAGGACTAGGAAACTAGTTAATAGATATAATGCCTCGCTTCTTAATTGAAGTGAGGCATTTTTTATTGACTATTATAAAATATGCTCTTGATTTTATAACATTGGTGTCAAAGACCAATTTATTGTCATAATCAAGTACTCAGCAACAATTCTAAATTAAATTTTAAAACAATATCTATATAAAGATTATATTGCAATATGACTTTTATAAATCGTTTGATATTAATCTTGATTGCTTTCTTAATATTTGAAGGTTGCTCTTTTGGTAAAAAGATCAAAGATGGAGAAACAGCGTTTGAAAGAAAGCAATATTCTGTTGCTATAGGAATGTTACAAGACGAGTATACGAATGCTGAGAATGAGCGAATGAGAGCCAGAACAGCTTATCTTCTTGGTATGTCTTATTCATATTTAGAAGAGAATTCTCTTTCTGTAGAATGGTTGGGTAAAGCTGTGGATAATAACTATGGTAATGAAGCATTACTTAATCTAGCTCAATCATACAAGAAAGAAGGGAAGTATCAAGCCTCTATTGATATCTATAATTTATTAAAAAATAGCTCAAATAATAAACGACAGATTGAAAGGGAGATATATGTAATCCGAGAAGTCGCCAAATGGGCCAATGAATCAGAAGAAGGAGTCAAAGTAGAATTGATGAATGATAATTCTGGATTTAGTGAATATTCACCTGTTTTATTGGATAAGAACTTCTTGGTGTTTACCTCCGATAGAGGTGAAAGTACTGGCGGTGAAAATTATAAATGGTCTGGGAATAAGCATTCTGATTTATTTGTAATGTTGAAAAACGGATCTGATATAAAAAGGTTTGATGCAGGGATAAATTCAGATGCCAATGAAGGAGCTGCATGTTTTACTGAAGATGGATTAGAAATTATTTTCACGAGATGTGAAGAAAGGAATGGAGATGACGGTTACTGCAAATTAATGTATAGTGAGAGGTTTTCAGGAGTGTGGTCTGAACCGATCGTAGTGCCTATTCAAAAAGAAGGAATAAATTATGGACAACCCACCTTCATTGAAAATGATAGTGTCCTTGTTTTTTCAGCAAAGATGGAAGATGGTACTGGTGGCCATGATCTTTATTACAGTCAAAGAATATTAAATGAGGATGGGAGTTTTTATTGGGGTGATGCATATCTGTTTCCTCCGACTATAAATTCTCAAGGAAATGAAATGTTTCCTAGCGGTGATGGAGATACACTGTACTTTTCCTCTGATTATTTTGCGGGACTTGGTGGATTGGATATTTTTAAAACATGGATCCAACCAAATGGTGAATGGGCACCACCACAAAATCTTAAAAAGCCGATTAATTCCTCGTTCGATGATTTCGGATATATAATTGACTATGAATCAAAATTACGTGGAGATGAAATACAGAAGGGATTCTTTACCTCATCTCGAGCCGGATATGGTAAAGAGGATCTATATAAATATGAAAGAAATAGGGTAGTGGGGGCTCCTCCAGAGGATGATCCTGAAGAAGAAGAAACAGTCGATGTTGAAATCTACCTAGCCGGAAAGACCAAAGAGATTGAATATAAAGATAGTAATGATCCTAACAGTGGAATTATAGGTAAGGGAAATCTAGATGAATGTTACATTACGATATCAGATGGTCAAGATTCAGAAAATATCTATTCAGATGATAATGGACAATTCATAGTTCAATTGAAGAAAGGTAAAGACTATAGTATCAAAGCAAGTAAAGTAGGCTACTTGAATGCTTTCGAAAAAGTGTCAACGAAAAACCTTAACGTTGAAAAAGGTAAATTGTCGACTACAATAAATATTGAATTAGTATTGAATAGAATTTTTGCCAATGTTGAAATAAGATTAGAAAATATCTATTATAACTTTAATAAATCTGATATTCGATCTGATGCCGAACCTACGTTAGATAGTCTTAGTCAGTTGTTAATACAGAATCCTCAGATCAATATTCAACTATCCTCACATACAGATTGTCGAGGAGATGATGAATACAATCTCATTTTATCTCAGAAACGAGCTGAATCAGCTGTGGCTTATATGTCTAGAAAGGGAGTCTCTAAGTCTAGGATGACTGCAAAAGGTTATGGAGTCACTGCATTATCTATCAACTGTAATTGTGATGATTGTACAGAAGAAGAACATCAAGTAAATCGTAGAACAACATTCAAAATACTTGAATAATGAACAGTGCTGTATTGTAGAGCTGCGAATACAACTCAATAATTGGCGTTTCGTTATCTGTTCTGATTGTTGGTTCATAAAAGTACTTACCTAATCTTCAGTTGTGAATCTACTTTTATCAATCTGAAGCTTAAAAATATCAGGTCTTGCGTAATGACCACTCGTAGCTAGATTCATTCTTTCAGTATAGAGACTTTTTAGAGGGGGTAATTCGTGATATATTATCTTATCAACTCCATTGAGGCTCTAGTAAAAATTCTCCATTAGGATCAATAATACAACTTCCACCGTCCAACAAATATTCACTATCGTTATCTTTGATCTCAGGTGCGATTGTTAAATAAGATGGAATATCTTTCTTTTTTATTAATTGTCCCATAGCAACAACAAAACATCTTCCTTCAAAAGCATAATGTCTACTTGCCAACTTATGACTAGACTTTACAGCTGGCCAAAGACCGAAATGGATGTCTTCTCCTTCATCATGCATAGCTTGTCTTGTGAGTGGCATCCAATGTTCCCAACAAATTAATCCTCCAATATTACCATGAGGTGTAGAGACAGTCTTTAGTCCAAATGCATCACCATATCCATGTATCATCTTTTCGTTGTAGGTGGGCATCAATTTTCTATGATGGACTACAATCTTTCCTGTTGGATCGATAATGAGTAGGGTATTGTATAACGTACCATTTCCTTTTCCTTTCTTAACAGCTTCATTGGCGCCGATGACAACATATTTTTTAGTCGCTTTAGCTGCATGCTGAATTTTTGAAATCTGGTTTCCAGGAATTTCAATCCCATCATCATACATTTGGGCCCAAACTTCTTTTATCTCTTTTTTATCCCATCTTCCCATATGGATGCTATGATCAATCCAAGCTGGATAACCACTTAACCAACCTTCTCCAAAAACAACAATGTTCGCAGAAGATTTAGCTGCTTCGTGAATATATTTTATTGCTTTGGCTACAGACTTAGTGGTGTCAAGAAATACTGGAGACTTTTGTACAAGAGCTAGTTTTGTCATTATTTCTATTTTCTGCTAAAATAAGTATTTCTACTTATTAAAGTAAAATGGCTTATCGAATTTCATCAATAAGCCATTTTATATAATAAAGGTTAATTGAAATGATTAGCCAGTAATCGCTTTAATTCCTGGTAATGTCTTTCCTTCAAGGTATTCCAACATAGCACCTCCACCTGTAGAAACAAAACTCACAGAATCTGCAAGTCCAGCTTTATTTATTGCTGCCACGCTATCTCCGCCTCCTATTAACGAAAATGCACCATTCTTAGTAGCTTTCGCTACAGTCTTTGCAACGCCATAAGTTCCTTTGTCGAATGTTTCCATTTCAAAAACACCCATTGGCCCATTCCATAAGATAGATTGAGCTTTCATTATAACTTCTGAAAACTTTTCAATTGTTTTTGGCCCAATGTCTAATCCTTCCCAGTTATCTGGTATTTCGCTTGATGGTACTACTTTTGTATTTGCATCATTTGCAAAATCATCTGCAATCAAATTATCAATAGGTAAATGAATTTCAGTTCCTAGATCTTTGGCTTTTTTGAGGATTTCTTGTGCAAGATCCATGTAGTCATTCTCACAAATAGAATTACCTACACTTCCTCCATTTGACTTAATAAAGGTATAAGCCATTCCTCCACCAATACAAACATGGTCTACAACTGCTACGAGTTTTTCTAATAACTTAATTTTATCACTAACTTTCGCTCCACCTACGATGGCTATTACCGGTCTTTTAGGACTTTTTAACAGCTTGTCAGCACTCTCAATTTCAGAATACATAAGTAATCCAAGAGCTTTGTGATCTGATTCGAAATAGTTAGCTACGGTAGCTGTCGAAGCATGTGCTCTGTGTGCAGTACCAAAAGCATCGTTTACATATAAATCAGCAAGTCTAGATAGTTGAATGGCTAATTCAAGATCTCCCTTACTTTCTCCTTCATGAAATCTTGTATTCTCCAATAGAAGAATCTCACCAGGTTTCAGTCTTTCAGCTTTTAGCTCAGTTTCTCCTCCAACACAATCATTAGCAAATTTTATTTCAGCATCAGTAACTTCAGCTAAATGCTCTACTAGGTGTTTCAATGAATACTTTTCTACTTTTATTGATCCATCCTCATTTTTATCCTTTTGAGGTCTACCTAGATGTGAAGCTAAGATTACTGAAGCTCCTCTTACCAATAAATTATTGATAGTTGGCAAAGCTTTTTGCATTCTGGTATCATCAGTAATATTGTAATTTTTATCAAGAGGAACATTAAAATCTACTCTTACAAGAACCTTTTTGCCCTTTACATCTAAGTCATGGATCGTTTTCATGGGAATAATTTATAGTAAAATAAATAACTAAAAAAAAGCACTTGATTAAACCAAGTGCTTTTTATTATATGTTCAATATGATTAAACTTTAGCAACTAAATCAGCTAATCTAGCACTGTACCCAGCTTCATTATCATACCAACTTACTACTTTCAAGAAGTTACCATCCTTTACATCTGTTAATAAAGAATCAAAGATTGATGAATGCTTATTCCCTACAATATCAGAAGATACTAATGGATCAGTTGAAAACTGTAACACACCTTTCATCGGTCCTTCAGCCATTTCTTTGAATTTTGCATTAACTTCTTCAGCCGTTACATCTTTATCCAAAATAACATTAAGTTCGATCAACGAACCAGTAATAATTGGAACTCTAATAGCAATAGCAAACATTTTACCTGAAACTTCAGGAACTACTAATCCTACTGCATCGGCTGCTCCTGTACTCGTTGGTACAATATTATAAGCTGCTGCTCTGGCTCTTCTTAAATCAGAGTGAGGTGCATCTTGAATATTTTGATCAGCTGTATAAGCATGAGTAGTTGTGAGTGATCCTCTTTGGAATCCCCAGTTGTCATTAATTATCTTACAAACTGGTGCTAAACAATTAGTTGTACAACTTGCATTACTTAATACTGTTTCTTCACCTGTTATTTCATGACCATTCACTCCCAGTACGATAGTTTTAATACCGTCACCTTTTCCTGGAGCTGATATAACAACTTTCTTAGCACCTGCAGTGATATGCTTAGAAGCTGCATCCTTAGTTCTAAATATACCAGTACACTCTAATACAACGTCAATATTTAGCTCATTCCAAGGTAATTCTTCAGGATTCCTTGTAGAAGAAGCTGCAATTTCAATACCGTTTACGATCAGTTTATCATCAGTATGAGTGACTGTTCCGTCAAATTGTCCGTGCGCACTATCAAACTTTAATAGGTGAGCAAGAGTACCATTATCAGTTAAATCATTAATAGCTACAACCTCTACATCTTTATTGAGCATAAGGTTTCTAAATGTTAGTCTTCCTATTCGACCAAATCCGTTAATTGCAATTCTTTTCTTTGACATTGTATAGTATATTTTATAGTTAGTGTAAAAATAACAATAATTAAATTTTTATGCTACTTAATCTACACTAAAGTTAAACTAAAAAGATTAATCGGTATTTCTACACTTACAATAACATTTCGTAATTGTTCTCTAAATCTTATGATTATTGTATAAATGTCATTTAATTCTTAATGAAGGCTTTATATTTTTTTTATTCAAAAAATTTTATTCTTTTAGCGTTTAATTTAAAAATAAATATAAAAGTTAATTATGATGAATTTGAAGATGAGGAAACCAATTGTTTTATTGATAGCTCTTTTTATGGGTTTTAGTACTATTGCTCAAGATGAAAAAACAGCTGCTGGTTTATATAATGAAGGTTTAGCACTTTTAAAAGCCAAAGATTACGCTGGTGGATTACCTATATTAGAAGCGGCATTAGAAAAAGCGACAGCAGATGAGGATGAAAAAATTATCGGTTTAGCGAAGAAAAATGGTGCTATCGCTGCAAGTAATTTAGGGAACGCAAAGAAGAAAGCTGGTGCACATGATGAAGCTATAGCCTTATATAATAAAGGTATAGAATGGAGACCAGAATATGCATCTAACTATAGAGGGTTGGCATCTGTCACTGAGGCTAAAGGGGATGTAATAAATGCAATTAAACAATACATTACCGCAGGAGACAAATATACAGCTAGTAAGAAAGCTAAAAACGCGACTAAGCTTTATAAAAAAGCAAGAAATATGGTTGGTAAAATATATCAGTCAAAAGATTATCCAAAAGCAATTGAAGCTGGGAAAGCTTTTTTAGCCGCTAGAGATAACGCAGAGGTAGCATATTATATATGTAGAGCTAATACTGAATCAATAGCCAATGAAGAAGCAATTACATATGCTGATAAGGCCATAACACTATCTGGTGCAACGGTAGATGATAAGTACTATGTAGCAAAAGCTAAAGCATATGAAAAGATGGGTAAAAATGCTGAAGCGATAGAAGCATACAAATTAGTTACAGGTGAGAAATATAAAGCTCAAGCTGAAGGAAAAATAAAACTATTAGGGACTAAATAGACTATTTTTAACAAAAAAAGGTGCAATCAAACTAGTTTGGTTGCACCTTTTTTTTTCAATACATGTTTTATATATCCGTGTTTTTCAGGAGATATCTAAACTTCCTTTTAACCCTTAAATTCTCCGATGCTTGCGTCGGAGTCATAAAAAGATGTTTTTATATAAAAACGCTTTACCACAAAAAGATTCAATTTCCGGCCTTTAGGTTGGGAAAATTTTGGCGAATGCACCATCCGCTTGGGATGGGGTAGTCAAAATTTAGAATCTTCTTTACTATTAATTGTATTTTTCACGGATCGATTTTGCTTGTTCATTAGCTGCTTCTTGTAACTTATCCGTTTGTTTTTTAGCGGTGTCTGTTATCGTTTTTGCAGTGTTGTCACCTTTTGTGATAATCTCTTCAGCTTTTTCGTCAGCTGTTTTTTTCAGTTTGGCAGATGCTATTTCTGCTGCTTTCTTTTTAAATATATTTGAACCCGCTTTTTCGACTATAGCATCGGCTTGTTTATAGCCTTCGTTTCTTGCTTTTTCACTGAGTTTTTTTGCTTCGGATTTTGTTTGATCAGCACGTTTCTCTGCTTCATTTTTTATTTTAGCAATGTTTGTCTCCGTCTTTTTCATTAAAGCTGCGATCTCAACATCAGCTTTTGCCGATAGATCCTCTTTTACTTCTTTTACTTCTTCTTCGATATTTTTCACATCAACTCCAGTCTTATCCTCAATGACATTACTCACCTTGTCCACGGCCTGTTTCTTGATGTTATCAACAACCTTATCAATAGATGCAGCGTCTCCATCAGCGCCCAGTAAATTAAGTTTTATGCCAGGATTTGTCATTGTTCCAGAGATCAATGCATTAATATTTACAAATTCACTTTGATCGATATTGATTCCTAATTTTGAGGCCTGACCTTGCAAGAAGTTTAATCCTTTATCAGCAGCTTGACCTACAGCATTTTGTTGTAATATTTTTCTAGGAACTTTGGCTTTTATATTATATGCCATTTCACTAGTAAGTCCATGAGTACCGCCAATAACCATATCTATACCATTAGTGCTATAGTCGAATTCTTTGATTTTAACCTCACCGTTTTCAAATTCGAACCAGTTTTTTGTATTTTTTAAATTAATAGATTTCAAAAAATCAAGGTTCAATTTATTTGCAAACTCCTCAAGAGGTTTGAAGCTTTTCAATGTACCATTAATTGTTTGTAAAAAACCATCTGCTGATAAAGTGCTGAGATCAGGTAGCATGTCTTTTCCTAAGTTTCCTGACATTTTTAAATTTGTATTGAACTTTCCTTCTATGAATTTTCCGATAGGTGCCAATACTTGGAATGTATTTATCTTATCAAACGCATCTTGATAGCTTAGGTTACTTACCTTGTAATCCATATCAAACTTAGGCTCTTCAACGTTTTGAGTACTGTAACTTCCGTTCATAATTACGTCTCCGCCTAATGTTTTTGCAGTACCATCCTTAATTGTCGCTATTTCGTTTGCTATTAAAATGTCACCTTTTATGTTTTTCAATGGTATGTTAGTATATAACACTTCACCGATATTAGCATTTATATTCAAGTCCATTTTCTCAGGTACTGGAAAAACCTCCATTTCTTCGACAGGTACATCTCCTTCTTCAAGCATAAATTCATTGGCATTGATATAGTCAGAATTTAGATTAATACTACCTTTTAATGTCTCATTTTCGAAGAGGTAATTGAATATATTGGTGATTTTACCATTCATTTTGAAATCACTCTCACCAATTTTAGTTTGAAGTTGATTGATGACAGCTTCATTTGGTGTTATTCGTCCTACAAGCTTGGAATCGCGCATGTCATAGACATCATAGAGCATTTTCTTTATTTCTCCATCAATGGTGAAATCAAAACGATCAAATACTTCAGCTTGTTCGGTCGATTCAACCGTTGTAAGGTTGGACTGAGTCGATACTTCTTCTGCAGGAATCCATTCGTTAACATCAAATAAATTTGAACGTAAGTTCATTTTTCCAGTCATTGTTTTTTCAGGAGAAAAATAAGCAAGAATATTATCTATTGTTCCTTCTGCCTTGATATCACTTTTTCCTAATTGTGCTTCAAGCTTTTCAAGCTTTACATATTTAGGCGAAAAATTCATTTGCATTGTTGAAACTTGGACTGGGGGAGTACCATCTGCTTGATATGCTAGATTTTCTATTTTTAAATCTCCAGCCATGTCGACGTTCTCATAATCTTGAGCATCGATGGCAGACATACTCGTTTTTGCTGATAAATTCGAGGAAATGATTCCGTTTAACGTCTTAACTCCTTCCATGGGAAATGCTTTAGCTAACTCAGCTAAATCAATTGTTCCTTTTATTTTTGAGTCTATATTTGGATCAGATATTAGAGTCCATAGTTTAACTTTTGCTTCGAAAGGATTATTTCCTAGCTCCATATTAAACTTAGATATATCGACTACCATGTTATTTATATCACTCGTCGGACTATTAATTCGAGCTGTAGTATTAATAGATTTAATCCCCAATGGTAGATCAGGATATTTAAAATCTCCATTTTCAACCTTTAGATTTAATAGAAAAGAGGGGAGTGCTCCTGTATTCAAATCGTAAGCCCCTTTTATAAAGCCATCTAATTCTAGATCTCCGTTAGCTTGTACATCTTGAAAGTCTGCAGTGTAAGCAGCAGGAATCATAGAAAGGATATTCTTAAAGTTATTCTTTGGTGCATCATATTTAATATCAACATTGATCTTGTCACCAATCATTTGTACAAAACCTTCAGTGTTTAATTTTAAGGCATTTAGTATGATTGAATTCTCTTTAATCGTGAATTTTGAATTTGGAATATCAGCGTTTAAGGTAAAATCAAGGTCTCCTTTGGCTTTATTTAAAAATGTAACTCCTCCAGATTTAGCGGTTAAACTACCGATGTCTGTTGTAGTAGCTAAGTCAAATATGTCTTGTGTGAATTTACCTTTACCAATATGATCCAAATCATTTATCGAGACATAAGTTCCTCCTAAGCGATCATCATAGACTATTTTGCCATTTTCTATTTCATATTTTTGTAGCTGGATTAAGAATTTAGCATCACTAGATGCTTCTTCCACTGGGGCATCACTAGGTTTCATAATATCATAGTTTGCATTTCCATTTCGCAATACCTTGATATTTATTGTTGGTTTTTGTAGAGAGATTGTATTTATTTCAATTGGCTTGTCAGAGCTTATTACAGACATCAAATCTAAGGATAGTTCAATATTATCTGTTTCAATCAATTTGTAGCCTTCAAACTCATTAATTCCTGTGATGGAAAGTTGATCAAGACTAAAATTAAAATCAGGAAAACTTTTAAACAAGGATAGATTAACATCCTCAAAATCAACTTTAGCGTTTACATTATTATTAATTTCAGTTTTTACAACTTCAACGATTCTATCTTTAAAAAAATATGGGATTGCTACGGCTGCAATTATTAAAACAAGCAGAAGAAATCCTATTACTTTTAATACTTTTTTTATCATTGGTAAGGCAGTTTGATATTGTATGTATTTTTAAAATTTGTATAATGAACTAAACGATTTTTTTGTTCGAATAGTTACTAAAATCTCATACTTATTTAGTGCATTTTTATACGCTGAAATTTCTAAGTTCGTATGAGTGTATAAGAATCTAACTCAGGTAATCATATTTCCTTAATAGAAATCTAATTATTTATATGATTGTAGGTTATTTTAATTTTTGTTTAAGTTACCGTATAATAAGTCACATGAAATAAGTTTATATTTAATTGATATACAGTGATATACAGTGATATATGGTCTTGTGTGGTCTGATGTTTTAATTATGCATTCGTTTCCTATAATTAATATTATGTTAAATAGGATTATGCAATATCCAGACAGCCCTCTATCCTATAGTTGTTTTCTTTTTAATTAAAAGCATTGCTGTAATCATAATTCAACATGGAGCATTTATAGAAATACCAATTGTGTTTCTGATCCTATTATAATTGGGAATGAACAGAAGAATATAAAAATGGACAAACTCAATTAAGAATTTGTCCATTTGATATTTCAATTAATTATTGTAATTCTTATCCACTACACATAATACATCCTTCATCATCCATATTACACACTTCACCTTCAGCTTCGCTTTCAACCAATTCGATTACTTCGTTCTCAGCTGTCTTTCCAGACTGAATTCTTTGATGTTGTTTGTCTAGTGTAAATTTAATTGCATCTACAGCGGCTTTACTTCTTAGATAATACATTCCAGTCTTAAGACCTTTTTGCCATCCATAAAAGTGCATTGATGATAACTTACTAAAAGTTGGATTTTCAACAAATAGATTTAAACTCTGACTTTGGCAAACGAATGCTCCCCTATCTGCAGATTGATCAATTAGGACCTTCTGACTGATTTCATATACTGTTTTGTACATTTCTTTCAAGTTGTCAGGAATTTCATCAATATTCTGAACTGATCCGTTATCAGCCATTAATTTTTGCTTCATTGCATCATTCCATAGTCCTAAGCCTATTAAATCTTTCAATAAGTGCTTGTTCATTATGATATACTCACCAGATAATGTTCTTCTTGTATAGATATTTGATGTGTAAGGCTCAAAACATTCATTATTACCTAAGATTTGAGATGTACTAGCTGTAGGCATAGGAGCCAATAATAGACTGTTTCTCAAGCCACTAGATTTGATTTCTTTTTTCAATTCATCCCAATCATATCTGTTAGATGGCTTTACATCCCACATATCGAATTGTAAAATTCCTTCGCTTGCTGGAGATCCTTCATATGAAGAATAAGGTCCATCAACTTTAGCAATTGCATTAGATTCAGTTACTGCAGCATGATAAATAGTCTCGAAGATGTCCTTGTTCATTTGCTTCGCTTCCGCTCCGTCAAAAGGCATTCTCATCATCATGAAAGCATCAGCTAATCCCTGTACTCCAATACCAATAGGTCTATGACGGAAATTAGAATTTTCAGCTTCTTTTACTGGATAATAATTTACGTCAATTATCTTATTCAAGTTCTTTGTAACTACCCTAGTTACTTCATGTAATTTCTCGAAGTTGAACGTTTTATCTTCATTCACGTACTTAGGAAGTGAGAGTGAAGCTAGGTTACATACAGCTACTTCATCAGGAGAAGTAAACTCCATAATCTCAGTACATAGATTGGATGACTTAATCGTCCCTAAGTTCTTTTGATTTGATTTTTTGTTTGCTGCATCTTTGTATAGTATATATGGTGTTCCAGTTTCAATCTGAGATTCTAGAATTGCAAACCATAAATCTTGTGCTTTGATTGTTTTTCTAGCTTTTCCTTCAGATTCATACTTATGATATAGAGCTTCAAACTCACCACCATAACAATCGTGAAGTCCAGGACATTCGTTAGGACAGAATAATGACCATTCTCCACCAACTTTTACTCTCTCCATGAATAAATCAGAAATCCACATAGCATAGAATAAATCTCTAGCTCTCATTTCTTCTGCACCATGATTCTTTTTCAAATCTAAGAAATCCATGATATCAGCATGCCAAGGCTCTAGATAGATTGCGAAAGCTCCCTTTCGTTTTCCCCCACCTTGATCTACATATCTAGCGGTATCATTGAATACTTTCAACATTGGTACAATACCATTTGATGTACCACCTGTTCCTTTTATATATGATCCTTTCGCTCTTACATTATGTATAGAAAGCCCAATACCACCTGCGCTTTGTGAAATTTTACTACATCTTGTTAATGTTTCAAAAATACCAGAAATACTATCTTCAGTCATACTCAACAAAAAACATGAAGACAATTGTGGTTTAGGTGTAGCTGCATTAAACAATGTCGGCGTTGCATGAATGAAGTACTTTTCAGACATCAAATTATACGTAGCAATCGCTGAATCTACATCTTCTCCGTGTATACCGATTGATGCTCTCATCAAAAGATGTTGAGGTCTCTCAACTACTGCACCATCCATTCTCATAAGATATGATCTTTCTAGCGTCTTGAAGCCAAAAAAGTCAAAACTATAATCTCTATCATAAATTATAGCGGAATCAAATTTACCAGCATGTTTTTTGATGGTTTTCATCGCAATATCACTGATTAATCCAGCCTGTTCTCCTGTTTTTGGATCTATATAGTTGAATAAAGCTTCCATCGTCTTAGAAAACGACTTGTTCGTATTCTTGTGAAGATTTGAAATCGATATTCTCGCAGCTAACATCGCATAATCAGGATGTTTTGTTGTCATCGAAGCTGCTGTTTCAGCTGCTAAGTTGTCAAGTTCAGTTGTCGTTACACCATCATATAAGCCTTGAATTACTTTTTTCGCTATATCTATTGGTTCTACATAAGTTGAATTTAGGCCATAACATAGTTTTTTTACTCTAGCGGTTATTTTGTCAAAGCTTACTGCTTCTTTGGAGCCTGATCTTTTAATTACTTGCATAGTATTATTGAGTTGAGTAGTTAAATAATGTAGTTCTTATTTTTTATTAAAAAAAAAGCCTTTTCTCTTGCACATATTAAAGTATTTCATATGTATTTTGAGAAAAAGAAATACAATCATGACCTTAATACGATTGTATTCCTTTTATTCTGGACTTAAAAGTCCTCATCAAGCGAGAATACTTGCTGATCTCTGTCAGCTGTTACTCCTGCTTTCTGATAGTCACCTACTCTCTTCTCGAAAAAGTTAGTTTTTCCTTGAAGTGAGATCATTTCCATCCATGGAAATGGGTTTTCTGCGTTATATTCTTTTTCGTTACCCAAAGTTTCTAATAATCTGTCAGCACAGAACTCAATGTATTGACACATTAATTCTGCATTCATACCGATCAATCTTACTGGAATTGCATCAGAAACGAATTCTTTTTCGATTTCTACTGCATCCGTAATGATCTTGTGGATAGTTTCTTTAGTTAATTTATTATTGATGTGATTGTTATACAATAGACAAGCAAAATCACAGTGCATACCTTCATCTCTAGAGATTAATTCGTTTGAGAATGTAAGTCCCGGCATTAACCCTCTTTTCTTCAACCAGAAAATTGCACAAAAAGAACCTGAGAAGAAAATTCCTTCTACTGCCGCAAATGCAATCAAGTTTTCTGTAAATGAACCTTCATCTATCCATCTTAGTGCCCAATCAGCCTTTTTCTTTACACACTCTAGATTTTCTACTGCGTTGAAAAGGTAATCTTTCTCTTTGTTATCCTTTATATATGTATCTATTAATAGAGAATAAGTTTCAGAATGGATATTTTCCATCATAATCTGAAATCCGTAGAAAAACTTAGCTTCAGTATATTGAACTTGATTTACCATGTTTTCAGCAAGGTTCTCATTTACTATACCGTCACTGGCAGCAAAAAATGCTAATACATGTTTGATGAAGTGTCTCTCGTCATCATTCAATTTTGCATCCCAATCTGTTACATCTTGGTGAAGATCAATTTCTTCTGCTGTCCAAAAACTAGCTTCAGTCTTTTTGTAGAACTGCCAGATATCATCATGCTGTATCGGGAAAATTACAAATCTGCCTGAGTTTTCTTCTAATAATGGTTCAGCTAATACTTCTTTACTCATTGGTACGGGTATTTATTATTTATGTTAAGAGATTTAATGATAACTTATTAAATCCATTTGCTTTCAATATTTCAAAACCTATTGAGGATAAGATCCCCTGAGAAAAGTATTTCGTAATATTACTTTTCTTTACGTCTCTAGGTCAATATTATGTATTATTTGGGATGAAATATTTAAATCTTGGGAATCTAAATATCTCGAACGCTTAGTACTTTAAGCGGAGTACAAATTAACGGAAAATAATGCACTCGTGGTTAACTTGAAAAGTAAAAGTTATGCACACTTTGTGGATAAGTATTCCAAGTCTCTTAAAATCAACACTATATAAATTTTAATAATATGTCCACATGTTAATAACTTTTGTAATATGTACCACAAGTGTGTCAAAATGTGCTATCTATGTATAGTGGAAATTTCTTATGTGTTAAAATTTATTATCATAATGTTTATTTATAATAATATTAGTATGGAGGCAATATATTAGAATGTCATGCTAAACCTAAGTACACTTTTTATTACAAAAAGGGTCGAAAATAATCTAGATAAGATCATCAGAATCTCCTGTTTTTAGTCATAAATACTATAAGACCCACAACAAAGAAAATAGAAAAGAAAATTACCCATAAATAAGTGTATTTATATTCAGGACCTGTGCCAGGAATTTCCATATTCATTCCAAAGAAGCTATATACTAATGTTGGAACCATTAATGTAATCGTAATGATTGTTAATCTATTTATAAATGCATTCATGTTGTTTGAAACGATAGACGCATATGTTTCCATAGTACCACCGAGAATGTTGGTGTGTACATTCGACATTTCTAAGGCTTGGCTATTATCAATAAGAACATCTTCGAACAAATCAGCATGATATTCTAATTCTCTAATATTAAGCAAGTCCGTCCTTTTCATCTTCATTTTAAGTAGCTCATTGGCACTCAGTGAATTCACGAAATAAACAAGACTCTTTTCTATTCTTAATAATTGTTGTAATTCCTTATTTCTACTGCTATTATATAATTCGCGTTCCATCTTGTTTCTTTCAATGTTTAATTTTTTTAAACAATCTAAGAATCTATGGACATTCTGTTCGAAAAGCTGAACAACAAATAGCTTCGGATCAGAAGGGTTGAATTTTTTGACCTTATTATCTAGGAATTTATCAATTATTGGATTATCACGACTTGTAATAGTTACTATTTTATCTACGACGAGTATTATACCAATCGGTGCGGTGTAATATAATGCTTCGTTTTCTTTAATATCTGCATTAAGTAATGGAGTGTTAAAAAGAATAAGATTAGCATTCTCCTCTCGTTCGTAACGTGAGCGCTCATCTATATCTAATGAATCGGTAAGGAAATCTATTGGGAAGTCATAACTTTCAGCAAACGTTTGTAACTCACCCGGTTCAAAAGGTTGAGAAATATTAATCCAAGAAGCCTCTTCTTCAGTCTCTAGCTCTATGATCTTCTGATCTATTTTCTTGTAGTATCGAATCATAATAAGCTATTTTCAATTAAATCAAAACAATCAAGCCCGCAAAACCGAATCAAAATATCCTTTATTGAAACAGCAATCTTTGGAAACTTAAGTTCAATAATAATTAATGTACAAAAGTCCTTTCAAGGCACGACAAACATACAATTAAAGAATAGAAATTAAAATTCTAGTTAAGGTATAATACTTAAGATTTTATATTTGATGCCTAGACATAACGAAACAATTCTATTGGTTATGGTTAATTAGGTTAGGTCGCTAGGGCAAATGGCTTCAATTGTGATATATTTACTTTTTAAATTTGATTTTCAAATGTCTTTGATACTATTAGCTTTTTGTTTCTTTATAATTGCCATGATCTATAGTACGGCTGGTTTTGGAGGAGGAAGCTCATACATAGCAATTTTATTACTCATCAATTTGCCATTGATAGATGTAAGATGGATAGCTCTTGTTTGTAATATCATAGTGGCTTCTACTAGTTGCTGGCACTTTTATAAAGCTGGTCTGCTAGAACCCAAAAAGATTCTTCCTTTGGTTATATTTAGTGTTCCACTTGCATTTGTAGGAGGGACATTGAGACCTGAAACTAATATGTATAGGATAGTTGCAGGCCTAGCTCTGTTGGGAGCCTCAGTTTTAATGATCTTGAATTATAAACAGATGGAGAGAAAAGATCTTCCCTCCCCTACTTTAAGTGGAATCGGAGGTGGTATTGGATTGCTATCTGGATTTATTGGGATAGGTGGTGGTATTTTCCTTTCGCCTGTATTGCATATAATCAAGTGGGAATCGGCCAAGGTGATCAGTGCTGCAGCTAGTTTTTTTATTTTGGTAAATTCCATAGCAGGCTTGATAGGTCAGACAGTAAACCAATTCAGCATTGATTGGCAAATGTGTATTATTCTTGCCAGCTCAGTTTTTATTGGTGGTCAGATAGGCAATCGAATGAATATCCATATATTGTCCTCAGAAAAAATTAAACTCATATCAGCAATATTAATTGCTTTTGTCGGTTTTAGAATTTTATTTACACAATTGTTTTAAATATGGTAATAAAATGTTTTGGTATTGCACGTGATATATTTAAGAGTGATGAGGTCGTAGTAGATGATTCTTCTATAAATACTGTTGCTGATCTTCGTTTATGTCTTAATGAAATGAATGAACAACTAAGCACTGTCAAATCGTATTTTATAGCGGTGAATCAGGAGTATGCAGAGGATGATCAACAAATAAGAAATGTTGATGAAATCGCAATTATACCACCAGTTTCAGGAGGATAAAATAAAATGAAAAAAGAAAACATAGACATAAGAATTTCTGGCACTACCCTATCGATCGATGAGGCATATCAGTCTGTATTGCATGAAGGGTGCGGAGGCAATTGTCTTTTTGTAGGTACTGTACGAAATCAAAATAAAGGAGAATCTGTGACTCATCTAGATTTTGATACTTATGATACTATGGCTGAGAAAGAAATGAATAAGATTGCTCTTCAGTGTTTCGATAAATTCGAGATCGAGAGGATAGCTATTCATCACAGAAAAGGATATGTTGGTATCAAGGATATCGCAGTTATCATTTCTGTATCATCAGGACATAGAGACGCTTCATTTCAAGCTTGCCGATATGCTATAGATACCTTAAAGGATACTGTGCCTATATGGAAGAAGGAGCATCTTGAAGATGGTAGTTATTGGGTTGGAGCTAGACCTTGATACTGTAAAGCATGCATTTTTCAAAAATAGATCAAGATCACTGTTATAATAGTGGCTTAGGAATTATTAATACACGAGCAGTTAATGAATCATATATATTCAAAATTTTTATTGCCCATAATAGTAGTATTAATCTACTCTATTACTATTTCTGCGCAGACACTATCTTACAAGCAATTTACAGAAGAAGATGGTCTGCCTAGCTTAACTACATATGAAATAATTCAAGATAGTAGCGGTATCTTATGGATAGGAACTGAAAATGGTTTGGTCTCCTATGATGGAGAGAAATTTGAAAAGTATCAATTTCCTGAATTTCAAGACAATGATATTTTACAGACATTTATTCATGAAACTGGGGATGTCGGCTTTATTAATTTGGCTAATGAAATAGGTCTAATAAAAGGAAATGAGGTGTTGAAGTTTATTAGAGGAGATGACGGCACTGATCTAATACAGTTATTTAAATTTCAGGATGGAAACTATACCGTTCAATCTTCTTTTCAAAATGATTCTATATGTACGACTTATGGTTTTCTAAAGTTAGAAAATGAAGTTGCATTTTGTGATTCTAGTTTAATCATTTGCCATAAGAGTGATCAAATAACAGAAAAAAAATATTCCTTAAATCTTAGTTCTGAAAAAGAAATAGGTGATAAAATAAATAAGAAATCTTTCAACTTAATTGAAAAGAATAAATCAGGCAAAATGTATTGTATGGCTTCTGATAATGGCATTTCAATTTTAAGCCGTTCTAATCAAGTATGTTTCTCAGTGAAAGATGATTTTATTAAGTCTAGAGATCTTAGCGGGTTTTCTTTTTTTACAGAAAATAATGGAAATTATTTGTACTTAGATAACAACAAAATTTACTCATATGATACATTAAGTGAAAAGGATGTATTACTTAGTGATGAATTTATATATCAGTATTTATATGTAGATATTGAAGGTGTCTTGTGGGCCTCAACACAAAATACAGGATTGATAAAGTTTGATAATTATAAGTCTCCCTTTGAAGTAATTGATGAATTTAAAAAGGAAATTGTTAGTATAAACACTACTTCAAATTCATTTTTGGTTACAACTTTTGATAGGGCCGTATTATATGACAAGGCTTTTGGTTTAAGAGATGAAGTAATCTTTAGGAATTCAATTAAGAGCATAGCTCATTCAAGTGGAAATGAGTTTATAATCTCTAACCAAAAAGATATAATAAATACTTCAAATATGTCATTTCGTGTTGGACAACCTATTAAGGTTACTCCAAAAGATTTTATTGTATTCAATAATAATTTTTTCATTGGTGCTTTAAAAGGCCTCATCACAAATAAACACATAGAAACTGCAAATAGAAATAATGAAAGGCAAATAAGTTATTATGAATTACTAGGTAAAAGAGTAACAAAACTTAAATCTAATCCATCAAGTAGTAAACTCTACATAGGAACAACCAAAGGGTTATTTTTAAAACAAAATTCTGCAAAACCAGAGTTGTTTTGTGAAGATCTTCAAAAAGAAATTATCTCGGCTATTCAAGAAGTCAATGATTCTATAGTGTTAGTGGGTACAGAAAATCATGGCCTATACAAGTTGATAAATGCAGAAGTCGTCGATATTATAAATGTTAAGCAAGGATTATATTCTAATAGTATTAACGACATAGCTGTAGATGGCAATAATGTTGTTATTGCCACAAATAAAGGAATCTCGTTATATGACTTAAAAAATGATGATATTAAAAATCTGACTACCTTTCATGGACTATCATCTAATAAAATTAGTTCGTTATTGTTTCATGAGGGTTATGTTGTTGCTGGCGTGGGAAAAAGCTTAATGAAAATAGATATAGATGACTTTAATACAAGTGAAAGTACATCTATATTAACCATGGATAAGTTCCTAGTAAATAACATAGAAGTTGATCGCAATGACATTGCCAGTTTCTCTTATGATCAAAATAAGATAGATATCTACTATAATAACGTTTCATTAAGGTCGTCTCTTTTTAGTAAATCATTAATTTATAGAATTCAAGAAATAGATGATAAATGGGAGGAAGTGAAAGAAGCTGCAGTAAGATTACCTGCACTCCAACCGGGCTCGTATACAGTAGAAGCAAAAGGTATCAATGGGATTGGTCAAGAAAGTGATGTGGTAGAGTTGTCATTCACTATAAAACCTCCGTGGTGGCAGACGATATATGCAAGGCTATTAGCACTTGCAGCTATTCTATTAGTCATGTTTTCGATAAATAGATATAGAATTAATCAATTCAAAAAAAAAGAGATGGTTAAAAGAGACTATCTTACTCAAATAAATCAAATCAAGGACCAAGCACTACAGCTGCAGATGAATCCTCATTTCATTTTTAACTCTTTGAATGCTATTCAGAATTTTATTGGAACTAACGATGAACGCAGCGCTATTAACTATTTAGCAAGATTCGCACGATTGATAAGGTTGATATTCGAATACTCTAAGAATACACAGATTACACTAGAACAAGAAATAGAATTCATACAATTGTACATTGATCTCGAAAAACTAAGATTTAAAGATAAGGTAGAAGTTGAATTAAATATTTCTGAAGAAATCGAAGAAAACAAAGATGTACTATTAATACCACCTTTGTTAATACAACCCATAATTGAGAATTCATTCAAACATGGACTTTTTCACAAAATTGGTGTTGGTAAGCTTTATATTAACTACGAGCTTAATCACAATGATCTAATAATTACAATACAAGATAATGGAATAGGAAGAAAGGCCGCTTCTAAGAAGAATAAACTAGAAGATACAGAACATGTATCATCTGGGGTTAATACAACTAAACAGAGATTAGATATTCTTAGTTTTGGTAAAGATGGAAACTCTAATACAATAATCATCGAAGATCTAATGGATGTTGATAATAATCCATTAGGTACAAAAACGGTAATAAAGCTTGATGTGAGTTAATGATCACTGTTGAAAACCTTTTAATCCACCTTTTAGCGAATACACGTTTGTTTTGCCATTAGTTATTAATCTTCTTACTAGATCATCCGATCTTTTTCCAGACATGCAGTAAAACACATGGATTTTGTCAGTTGTGTAGTTCCATTTATCAAAAACGAGTGCACTTAGCGGTTCCCTAATTACTTCAGTATCAATATTTTTATGTTCTTTATCTTCAAGTATTGATATCAATCTGTATTTGTCTCTATTGAGTATTACTTCATGTAGATCAATCTCAGGAATATCACAAACGGTAAGCAGCGAATAATTTGACGAATTATATACTTCTGAAACATCCGCTCCATATGATTTCTTAAGCTTGAGCTTCATCTGATTATTAGTCAATATGTCATAAGATAACAGTCTTCCGATAAGAGGTTCGCCAGCTTTAGTGATGTACTTTATTGCTTCATTCGCTTGGAGAATTCCTATCAGTCCAGCTAACGTACCTAATACACCCACTTCAGAACATGTTGGTAGATCATCATTTGGAATCGGAAATATATCTCTTAGGTGAATAGAATTTGAATCAATATTCTCAAAAAAGGAAACATACCCATCATACTTGTATATAGCGCCATAAGAGACAGGAATTCTATTTATATGGCAATAGTCATTGACTAAATATTTAGCTTGGATATTGTCAGTACATTCTAGTACTAAATCAGCATTTGCCAGTAGATCTGAAATGTTGGATTTCGAGATCATATGATTCTGTACGGTTACTTGGATGTCACTATTCAGTTTCTTAATATGGTCAGCCAATAATGAAGATTTCGTTTTTTGTGTTATTTCTTCGAAGAATAATACCTGCCTATGTAGGTTACTTATGTCAGGGACATCTCCATCAATCAGAATTATATGTCCAACTCCTGCACCCGCTAAATATGGAGCTGCGATAGATCCTAAGCCACCACAACCAACTATAGCGATACAAGTATTAAGCAATTTCTCTTGACCGCTCTCCCCTATTCTGTCCAGTAAGGTCTGTCTTATATATCGCGACTTATCCATTTCTCAATTTTGATTTAGCAAGTTCCATTTCTTCTGGAGTATTTGCATTAGTGATTGCATCCATATCATTCAGAACGATTTCTTCAATATCGGAATTGATAAGTACTTTGCGAGGGCAGGCAAACCCAAGAGATAGAAAAGACAAGAATCTTTGATAGGACCTTGGTTCATAAATGGTAATTAGAGGTTCAGGGAATGGGTTGTCTTTACCTCTGTAGGTAGTGGCAAACTTACTGGTGTTTCTAGCGCCTATCAATTTATCAACAAGTGCTTCGTCAAGGAATGGAAGGTCACACGCAATAACGAGCCACGCAGAATTTGGATCTGTCATCATTGCTGAGACGATAGCACCAAAGGGGCCCATATCTACTAGTTTATCATTAATTATCTTTTCGGATTTGTCTTTAGGTACATAGTCGTATCTTTTTGATATATAGGTGTTTATGTTTCTTTTGTTCAGTATTTTATTGAGGTGTTTTTCCTGAGTTAATCCGTTATGGTATTCAATTTGTGATTTATCAAAACCCATGCGTTGACTCTTACCTCCTGCAAGGATAATCGCTTTTAATACTGGCTTAGAATTCTTTATTTGGTTTGCTAAGTGTTCAGATAATCCGGCCATATCTGATGATTTTAATATGATTGTACTATCCGTCATTTTGACTTTCATGAAATCATATACCTCATCCTCTGAATTATCCACGATGATCAGACTGATATTAGTGAGTTGATCTAATCTACGTTTGAGTGATTCCTCCTTTTTAGGGTCAATAATTACTATCTGTTTGGAGGCAGAATAGTGGTTCCCATTCACAAAACAAGCATCACTTTGTATCGTATTCAATCGATCATCAAACTCATTCCAAGATTGGACTTTATTAGTAGAAAATTGTTTTTTACCGATGTAACTACGAGTGTCTTTTGATTCCTCGCTGTGATCCGCATCAACATAAAGGAAGCTATATTGCTTTAACTGAGCGGATATTTGACCAAATAGTTTACTAATACCATCACAGTTAGTCCCATATATTGCCCATTCGCATCGATGATATGAACCGATATCAGATCTTATAAGTTTTGGATGTTTTTGATGTTTACCTTTTGAAGTCATTCTTTCCACCACTTTTCTGATCTAATTGTATGTCTTTTATTTTCATTTCGTGTCCTAGGGCCTTACACATATCATATACGGTAAGTGCCGCCACGCTCACACCATGCAGTGCTTCCATTTCTACACCAGTCTGACCTGTAGTTTTTACAGTGCATTTAAGCATAAATCCACTATCATTAGGCTCTACTATGATTTTGCAAGATGTTATAGGAATCTGGTGGCAAAGAGGAATTGTGTTGAATGTATTTTTTACCGCCATAGTAGCTGCGATAATAGCTGTCTGTGCTATAGAGCCTTTTTTTGTGTTGTATCCGTCTAACTTTAGTTTTGCGACGATCTCTGCACTCATTTGAACCACACCACTCGCTGATGCTAGTCTTTCTGTTGTGTTTTTATGACTGACATCGACCATCCCAGGATAACCTTTTTCGTCTATATGTGAAAGTTCTTTTTTCATAAGTTAAAAATATTTTTTATTTGAATCACAATTTACAATTGATAGTTTTTTTTACATTTGATCGTTTTTCCGCAATTGATCGTTTTTCTGCAATTGATCGTTTTTCTGCATTTCTTTTTGACTGTTTTCCCGCATTTCTTTGAAATGCTACAAAAGCCAGTCAATAAATGCTACAAAAGCCAGTCAATAAATACTACAAAAGCCAGTCAATTTCTCCAAAATGTTTTTTAAAGTAATGATTCTATCACCTCCTTGAGACTATTTTAATATTGAGTGAAATGGAATAAAGGAATAAACTTCTCCTGCCTTGTAAACATCTTTTCCCTTGGGTAGTTCTACAAAGCCATCCATCATTGTTGTATGGACCATATCTCCAGACCCGTTTCCTTTCGAGATTTTAGCATATATCTTACCTTGTTCGAATTCTATATTAGCTTGCGCAAAGAATGTAAGATTGGGCTTAAAAGCAATATCTGATCGAATTATCACTGAAGGAGACAAATATGATTCACCTATAGCTTTTGATAACCACGGTACAAAGTATTTGTGGAAACAAGCTAAGGTTGATACTGGATTACCCGGAAAAGCAAACACCGTTACTTTCTCATTTCTACCAAACCATAAAGGTTTACCAGGACGCTGTGCCACTTTGTGGAACAAACACTCCACACCTATAGATGTTAAAGCATCAGGAATAAAATCAAATTTTCCCTTTGATACTCCTCCACTCATCAATATCACATCGTATTTTTCGATAAGTACTGTGAGTGTTTTTTGTATCTCCGCTTCATTGTCTTGTATGTGGAAATGATCACTAACAATGTCCAATTCAGTTAATCTAGCCTTGATCATATGTACATTCGACATCCTTATTTGATGAGGAAGAGGAATAGAATCTACAGATACTAGCTCATCACCAGATGATATGATAGCTATAGTTGGGCGTCTAATTACGGTGATATGATTCATACCAACTGTAGCCAGCACATTGATATCAATTGCTTTTATAGTATGGCCTTCATTGAGCAAAACTGAATCATGCCCGTGGTCACTTCCTAGATTATGTACGTTTTGGCCTTGTTTTACAATAGAGTTTATTGTGACAGAACCTTCTATTATGCTTAAATCTTCATATCGAATTACAGTATCTGTAGCAAACGGAAGTACAGCACCCGTCGTAACTTCAATACATTTAAGATTGGATTGTAAAGTTCCCTGAGGGCTACCCGCAGGAGCTATGCTCTCTATTTGAAATGTTCTTTTATTATTGTTGTATGCATCATAGGAAATAGCTATCCCATCCATAGTAACTCGGTCAAACGGAGGGAAAGGTCTATCAGCAAAGACATCTGAGGCTAGCACGCGGCCAATAGCATCTTTTAGATCTACTTCTTCAATTCCGTAATTGGTAGTCTGGGATAAGACAATGTTGTAGGCTTCAGAAACGGATATCATGTCAGTCTGTATTTTACAATTTACTAATCAACCTCCTATGGTCGTCATACTTCTGAATACATCTCCAGTCATTTCTTTTTCAGCTTCATATCCATCTTTTAATTTATGAAAGACGCTTTGTTGTATAACTTCTGTTATTTCTTGATCCGTGATTTGAGGATCTCTTAGCAAGTCTCGTAATTCTGTCCCTTTCTGAGAGTATAAGCAATTCAGTAATTCCCCTTTCGGTGTCAAGCGAATACGATTACAAGTCCCACATAATGATCGACTGTATGCAGGAATAATATCAAATTTAGATTCTCCGATCAAATAATGAATTGCTGAACTTGGTTCGAGGTCATTGTATTGGCTTGCTTCAGGGTATTTAGTGTGAATCCGTTCTAATATGTCGATTGCAGACATAAAAACATCTCTGTTGCCATCTCCTTCATTAAAAGGCATTGCCTCTATAAATCTCACCTCTATATCATGCTTAATACCAAAATCAACAAAGTCGATAATCTCCATATCATTCACACCCCGCATCACGACCATATTTATCTTGATAGGTAACTTCTGTTCGATGCAATCATGAATATTAGCCATAACCTTGACCGCCTCGTCCCTACGCGTAATCATAAAGAATTTATCTCTATTCAATGAGTCCAGAGATATATTAAGGCCACTTATTCCTATTTCTTTCAAAAGAGGAACATCTAGTCGAGTTGCATTTGTTGTGATTCTAACATTAGGAAATATATCGCTTAATGACCTCAGTAATTGATCGATATCCTTACGTACAAATGGTTCACCACCAGTTAGTCGCACCTTATTAACGCCGAGGGATTTGAATATATGAGCTAATCGTATAATTTCCTCATACGTTAACAAATCCTCTCTCTCTGAAAATTGGATACCTTCTGCGGGCATACAATATCTACACCTCAAGTTACATCGATCAGTTACACCGATTCTGAGATAGTCTATTGTTCTTTTGTATTTATCTATTAGTTGCAGAAGTCTGTTTTTTCTTTGAATTGTAAATGTACAAATTGGGGTGTAAAGCGATTGTAAGAATTTGGTTTATTTGTAAGTATTTAGTGTCAGACACCTAACAGATGAGTAACACTTTCTAAATAATAGGTTATTTTTTCTTAATCAATCAAAACGAAAATGTTCGTGACTCTTAATTCTTCAATAATTATATCAATCCGACAAACTCACAAACATTAGTTTTCTATCTTTGTTATTCTATTGTAAATACAATAAGGCATAGAGAATCGATGACTGGGGTTTAAACACAAGAAGAAATAATTAAGACCATTGGTTATTTTTTATTCCAATTCAAACCAGAATTGGAATTTTTGCCCTTATTATTTTTGCTTTAAAGATTTAGTGGGATAGGTTTCTGACACTCGTGGAGATGATAGAATCTTGGCTTTAAAAACATTTTGTAGAAATGTGGAAAACACGATTTAATATAAATTGTTGATTTTCTTTCGGGAATAAAATTTTAAACATATGAAAGAGTTTTTGTATATATTAGTTATCATTTTTGTCACTTTTGGAGTGTCATTTATATTGATAAATCTTAGACAGGTAGTTACTGGAAAAGAGTTCAGAGGAACTTGTGCATCTAACAATCCTATGTTGAAAGACAAACTTGGCGATTGTACAGTATGTGGTAAAAGCCCAGAAGATGATTGTCAAATGCCTGAAGTTAAAACTGCTTAGGAATCGAAATATCTATCTTTGCGAAAGCTTTATTCCAAATGAAAGGATGCCTCCAACGGCAAATAAAATGGCAAGAATTGCTAAAATAAGCATGTTGACAATAGTTAAAAGTTGAAAAATGATTGCTTCCCTTCTAGGGGCCGCTATCAAATAAGTCCTAAATAGAATACTTCTTAGGAATAAGTATTCTTTTATAAATTGAACAAATTATCTTTATCACTAACTTAATTACGCCTGATTTAGTTAGTTGTTGCCACAAGTATAGTGATCTATACAATCTGAAGCTACTTACTTTGGTAATTATTTTAAATATTTATATTTATCATATTTGTCTATGCTCATTATCAAATAATAATACCTTTATAAAAAATCTAATATGAATATTACCGCTTTGAGAAATAAGTTGTTTCTCGTTCTTATTGTAACGACTTGTCTTTCTACAATATCAAATAGTCAGTCGCAAAAGATCGAGTCTTCAGGACAAATATTCAATGCCCTAGAGAAATTTGGAGTCTTAGCCAATGTTTTATATGTAGCTGCTCATCCGGATGATGAGAATACTAGGATGATAAGTTACTTGTCTAACGAAACGAAAGCAAATACAAGATATTTATCATTGACCAGAGGAGATGGTGGACAAAATTTAATTGGATCAGAGATCAAGGAATTGCTTGGAATGATTCGTACACAAGAGCTATTAGCGGCTAGGAGAATCGATGGTGGTTCTCAGATGTTTTCTAGAGCGAATGATTTTGGATATTCTAAGAATGCTGAAGAAACAATTAAAATTTGGGACGATGAGGCAGTATTATCTGATGTAGTTTGGGCAATTAGAAAATTTAGACCAGATGTGATCGTGAATAGATTTGACCACAGAACTTCAGGAAAAACACACGGTCATCATACTGCCTCTGCTATGTTAAGTCATAAAGCATGGGATATGGTTGGTGACAAAACAAAATTCCCTGATCAATTGAAGTATGTAGACGCATGGCAACCACAAAGACAATTCATGAATACGTCTTGGTGGTTTTACGGAAGTAGAGAGAACTTTGCAAAAGCCGATAAGACCAATTTGATGAGTGTCGATATAGGTGTCTATTATCCGATTTTAGGTACATCTAACAATGAGATAGCTGCGGAGTCTAGAAGTCAACATGTGTGTCAAGGAATGGGTTCTACTCCAAGAAGAGGATCCCAATTAGAGTATTTCGAATTGCTTCATGGTGATATGCCACCAAATAAAGCCGATATTTTCGAAGGAATAAATACTACATGGTCAAGAGTAAAAGGCGGCGACCAAATCGAAACTAAGCTTAACCAAGTGATCAAAAATTTTGATTTTAGAAATCCATCTGCTTCATTACCTGCGTTGGCAGAGATTAGAAGTCAAGTAGCTAATCTTAGTGATGACTTTTGGAAAGAACAAAAGCTTCCTTATATCGATAAAATTATAGCGGCGTGTGCTGGTCTTTTCTTAGAAACTAATTCAAATAGTAATTATGCAACCGCAGGATCTGAAATAGAATTAGCTACCGAGGTAATCAAAAGGCTAACCGGTGATGTAAAATTAATAGGTCTTTCAGTTAGTAATACTTCAATTGATACTACCCTGGATATTAATCTTGGTGACAACGAAGGCGTACTATTTGATCATACAATAACTATAGATACAAAAGCCCAAACGACTTCAGCGTATTGGTTAGAGGAAGAAGGTTCTCTCGGAATGTATAAGGTAAAAGATAGACAGAAGATTGGAATGCCAGAGTCAGAAAGATATTTAGTCGCTCATTTTGATCTTGAAGTGAACGGAGTACCACTTACGATCTCAAACCCAATCACATATAAATATACTGATCCCGAAAAGGGACAGGTACATCAACCGTTTGAGGTAGTGGAACCATTGTATACAAGTATAAAAGATAAGGTTTATATATTCTCAGAACAAAGAAGTAAGCAAGTAGCGGTATCTGTCAAAGCAATGGAAAATCAACAAGCGGGTTCTGTTTCTCTATCTCTACCGGACGGATGGACTTCTACCCCACCGAGTATAGATTTTTTGATCAAGAACAAAGGTGAAGAACAATCATTTGATTTTGAAGTGACACCTCCTAAAGACCCTCAGTCTATCGTTGTGAGCCCACTAGTTACGACTATGGATGGCAAAACATATAACACTGAGTTATTTAAGATTGACTACAATCACATTCCTCTACAGTTGGTATCATTACCAGCTAAGGCTAAGTTTGTAAATCTTGACATAAAGAAAAAAGGCAATAGAATAGCCTATATTGAAGGAGCAGGAGATGCTATTCCAGCGAGTTTAGAGCAGATTGGATATAACGTTACAGTTATCAGTCCCAACGAAATATCAGCCGAATATTTAAAAACCTTTGATGCTGCAATTATGGGTATCCGTGCATATAATAAGTGGGAAGACCTGAAGTTCAAACAAGAAGAGTTGATGAAGTATGTAGAGAATGGTGGCAATATGATCGTTCAATACAATACGAATAGAAGGCTAAAAGTTGATAACATAGGACCTTTTCCAATAAAACTATCTAGGGATAGAGTATCTGTAGAAGAAGCTCCAGTTAGAATGCTAGCTCCTAATCATGAAGTACTGAATTTCCCCAACAAAATAACACAAGCGGATTTTGATGGATGGGTACAGGAAAGAGGACTATACTTTGCTAATGAATGGGATGATAACTACACCGCAATTCTATCAAGTAATGATCCAGGAGAAGATGCAAAAGATGGAGGTATGTTAATTGCTCCATACGGTAAAGGTTACTTTACTTATACTGGCTATAGTTGGTTTAGAAACCTTCCGGCTGGGGTGCCTGGAGCATACAGGTTATTTACAAATTTAATATCTTTAGGAAACATAGATAGACCATAAATAAGTATTCCAAATTATGATAGAAAAGTCTTCTTCGGATAAAAATGAAAAGCCGACTTGGCAGACAGGTTACACGCTAGTTCTTCTGCTAAATGCATTGTATGTAGTTCTATTCTTTATTATCATGAAAACATTCAGCTAGATGTCACAAATAGATTGGATCATACTAGGTGCAACATTGGCATTTATTGTAATATACGGTGTGTGGAAGACCCGTAAAGATCAAGGAATGGATAATTATATCCTTGGTGGTAAAGAAGCGAAATGGGCTACCGTAGGTTTAAGTGTTATGGCCACTCAAGCGAGTGCAATTACATTCTTATCTACTCCTGGACAAGCATATCATGATGGAATGGGCTTTGTTCAATTCTACTTTGGATTACCAATAGCAATGGTTATTATCTGTGTAACCTTTATACCAATCTACCATAGGCTTAAAGTCTATACTGCATATGAATACTTAGAGTCAAGATTTGATCTAAAAACAAGGACCTTGGCAGCTATATTATTCTTAATTCAAAGAGGATTAGCAGCCGGTATAACGATATATGCACCAGCTATTATCTTGTCTACTATCTTGGGATGGAATCTTTATTACCTGATCGTTATCATAGGTATACTCGTTATTATCTATACGGTGTTGGGTGGTACGAAGGCAGTGAACGTAACACAGAAGCAACAGATGACGGTCATCATGTTTGGAATGTTTGTTGCGTTTTATTTGATATTAAGTTATCTTCCAGAAGGCATAGGATTTGTGGATGCATTAACGATCGCAGGAGCTGGAGATAAGATGGATGTCGTAGATTTCTCATTTGATCCAAAATCTAAATATACTTTCTGGTCAGGGATTACGGGAGGCCTTTTTCTGGCACTTTCCTATTTCGGTACTGATCAGTCGCAAGTACAACGATATCTTTCTGCTAAATCAGTCAAAGAGTCTAGAATGGGCCTTATTATGAATGGTCTACTTAAAGTGCCGATGCAGTTCTTTATACTTCTAGTTGGAGTTATGGTGTTTGTATTTTACCAATTCAATAAGGCACCAATATTTTTTAATCCATTAGGAGATCAGATATATGAAACGGCAGCAGCTGATGAATATAGATCAGTAGAGAAAGAATATGATCAACTATTTCTAGACAAACAGTCTTTATACGCATTAGTCGCTGAGCAAGGTATTACTGAGGAGTCGACAGCCAATATCAATAGTCTTACACTTAAAGAGAAGGAAATAAGAAATAAGGCCAAGGATATATTAAAAACTAATTTACCTCAGATAGAAACCAATGATAAGGATTATGTCTTTATCACGTTTATATTAACCTATCTGCCAAAAGGTTTAATTGGCTTATTATTGGCTATGATATTCTCCGCCGCAATGTCTAGTACTGCATCTGAGCTTAATGCCTTAGGAGCTACAACCTCCGTAGATCTATATAGGAGGCGAATTCCTGGCAAGTCTGACAAACACTATCTCATGATGACTAAGGCGCTTACTCTCATGTGGGGAGTGATAGCCATATGTTTTGCTTGCTATGGCACATTGTTTGAGAATTTAATTCAATTTGTGAATATTGTGGGTAGTGTATTCTATGGTACAATCTTAGGGATATTCTTAGTCGGATTTTATATTAAGTCTGTAAAAGGTAATGCTATATTTTGGGCGGCGCTTATTTCGGAATCTCTTATTATTCTCATTTTCTGGATGGATATAGTAGGATATTTGTGGCTCAATGCGATAGGTTGCTTATTAGTTACAGTTATTGCATTAGTGATTCAGAAAATGTCTAAAGAATCTTAATTCCTGAAGCGTATATTGTGTAGTTCATCTATTTAATTCGTCTTTTCAATGACGAATTACCGTAATTAGTAGTTAATTGTATATTACTGGTAATCTTTACTTGTACCATATTGTTACAACTAGAACATAATACCCCAAAAATAGAATATGGAAAAATCTTCGACTCACAATAATATTATGGATTCAACCAGCACACTTATCCATGAAAACACTAATATAAAATTGGATATACCCAGCTTGGATATAAGCGGTGAAGCAATTAACAATGATGTATACATATCCATGACCAAAATAATGGAAGCTTTTAGTCAGAATGATATTGAGATTCCGTATGAAACTAGTTTTAGCTTTGATAAATACATTTCACAATTGAAATCTAATTATGAAGACAGTGACGACAATGGTCAAAAAACTATACTGAGTTTATTAGAGAGTTCCGAGGCTAATCTCTGCCAGGATAATATTGGTGATTGTTCGATGATGCAGTCGAAAGCTGCACAGATGTTTCTTCCAGCTATGTTTTTCCAAAATGAGAAGAGTTTTATCTCTAAACCATTTACAAAACAAATGATTAGATCTACGTCTGGTCTGGAAAATTTCATGTCTGATGAAGATTGGGAAATGAAAATAAATCCGAACTTGGTAAGTAACAATCATAACATTATTTCGATTGGAAGTTTCATTTTGCAGTATTGTTACAAGGTAGAGACATTTGATTTTTTTACAGATCAGATCAAATTCAGAAATAAGAAAACTGGTGTAGAGAAATTTGAGGATATTGAAATTAATTTGGACTATGTAGAAATTATTCATAAAAAGCCGCTTCTCCCTTTATCCGATGATAACATAAGAAAATTACTAGAAAACACCGATGATACTGACCTTTGGTTACAAATGTTACCTCCTGATAGATTTGCATTTAAAGGTTTTGCAATTGGAACGTTTCATGATGTGACGAAGATTCAGATTCACTCATTGATGAGAGAGACAATCACAAATATATCGAAAGCAAAAGACCCGGTAGAAACATTAGATAATGTGACAAGGATGTTTAGATCATATTTAAAAGATCCAAGTATCAAAATAGGTCTTGCTAATTTACAATTTGTGGATCTTATAGATAAAGATTCTGTATCATTTAGCCTCACAAAGGAGCTTGATATTAGAAACATTATATCGAAAGAAGCTCACGAAGGTAGTTGTATTTATAGTGACGCCGCGTTTAAGCACAAGACTATTATATTAGACGATCTCCACAGAAAGAATCCGCATGCGCCGGCCGAAAAAAAACTACTCAAACAGGGAATACAAAGTATAATTTTAATTCCTGTTCTAAATGATTCAGGTAAGTTGATATCAATTCTTGAGATTGGAAGCACTAATAAATTTGGTGTAAACAGTATCGTCATGATACGATTAGAAGAGATGATAAAACTCATGAAGCTGATGATGGTCACTTTCTATTCTGAAATGGATAAAAGCGTTGATCTAATTATAAGAGATCATTTTACATCCATTCACCCAAGTGTTGAATGGAAGTTTAAAGAAGTAGCAACTAAATATAAGATTAATGAAATCAATCATACGGAAGGAAGTCTAATTGATCCAGTAAAATTTGACAATGTATATCCGTTGTATGGTCAGGCTGATATAGTGGGAAGTTCTACGTTGAGAAACAATGCATTAAGAGAAGATTTGATATTCAATCTTAAAGCGCTGGATAAACTTTTGATCATATGGTTAGAGAAAAAGCAATTGTTTCTTCTTGAGTCATACAAAATAAAGATAGAAACTATAATTGTGAATCTTAGTAAAGATTTCGAATCCAGTGATGAGTCTAATATCATTGACCTTTTACACACTGAAATACATCCTCTTTTAGAAGAATTGAAAGGGAGACATGATGAGCTTCCAAGTGCTCCATATGTAGAGTACATATCTATCTTGGATGCCAACTTTGGGGTTGTGTATAATAAAAGGAAACTTTATGAACAAAGTGTAACCACTCTAAATGGAAAGCTTTCAGATTTCTTCATGAAGGAAGACAATATCATGCAGAGTACTTTACCTCATTTCTTTGAGAAATATAAAACGGATGGTGTCGAGTATAATATTTATGTAGGCCAAAGTTTGTTAGAAAATGATCACTTTTCAGAAAATGATCTCAAGGAATTTAGAATATGGCAGTTGCAAAAAATGATAGATGTAACTCAAATGGTAGAGGAAGTATCACCTAACCTACCTGTCCCAATTACCACGGCTCAACTTATTTTTGTCTACAATAATGAATTGAATATTAAATTCAGAATGGAAGAGAAAAAATTTGATGTTGATGGTGCATACAATGTGAGGTATGAAATAATAAAAAAGAGAATTGATAAGGCTACTATAAAGGGGACGAATGAAAGGTTGACACTATCAGGTAAAGTTGCTATTGTTTATATGCAAGAGAAAGAACGAAGAGAATACATAGAATATATAAACTTCCTTAAGCATAGTGGACAGATAGAAGATTTCGTAGAGGAGTTGGAGCTAAATAAACTGCAAGGTGCTGAAGGATTAAGAGCACTAAGGATAACCGTAAAACCTAAAGTTTAATCTCATTCAATTGAAGTTCACCAATTATTTATACGATTAATTAGTACTTTTGAATATATGGCTAAACTAGAAAAGGCAAAACACTATATTTCTAAGTTGTTTAATAAACAATTGGATCCTGTATATACATATCACAACTATGATCATGCCCTCATGGTTCTAGAATCAGTCAATCGATTAGCTGATTTTTCTAAGATAACTGGAGACGATTTACTTGTTTTGCAATTGGCTGCATTATTTCATGATTCTGGATTTATCAGTGGTGCAAAAGATCATGAAAAGCGAGGTCAAGAAATAGCTAATGAATATCTAACCAAAAACGGATTTGGTGATGAATTCATATCTAAAGTTATGGTATGCATAGGTGCAACAAAGATGGGAACAATTACTGAAGAGCCATTATCAATGATCTTGCAAGATGCAGATATGAGTGGACTTGGAAATATCAATTACTCTGAAATAACAGAAAAATTAAGAAAAGAACTTAATAATACAACTGATATAAAAGTAGGTAAAAAAGAATGGCTATCAGGTAATCTCAAATTTCTTAAGAACTGTATATACAATACGCAGGCAGCAAGAGAGTTATATGATGTTCAAAAAGCTAAAAACCATAAGAAACTATTGAAGAAACAATCAAAAGTTAAAAAAGTAAAAGAAGTAGCTATTCCATTGTCTATAGCACAAAATAAAAGCGCTCAAACACAATTTAAGACAGCACTTCGGAATCATATCGATCTAAGCAATATAGCTGATAATAAGGCAAATATTATGATAAGTGTAAATGCCTTGATCTTGACATTAGCCCTACCCTTTTTGATTGACAAGGCTATGGATAATCATTATTTCTGGGTGCCAGTTGCTCTTCTTGCTAGTGTATGTTTAACATCGATGATATTTGCAACCTTGGCAACTAGACCTATAAAACTTAAAGGGATAACAACTCAAAATGAAATTGAGAACAATGCTTCTAATCTTTTCTTCTTTGGGAATTATTATAAAATGAAATTTGAAGACTATAAAATTGGAGTTACACATGTTTTGAATAATACAAAAGCACTGGATGATTCAATAATGCGAGACCTCTTCTTTCTCGGGAAATCTTTAGGTGGAAAGTTCAATTACCTCAGGTTGTGTTATAATATATTCATGTACGGAATCTCACTTACTGTTTTTGCATTGATGATCGTTTACTTCTGTTGATCATTGCTAAAATCTAAGGACAATGCGAATACTCTAGCTCTTTCTAAATCCTCTTCTGTGTCTATACCAAAGGATTTAGACTTAACTGTAGCTGAGTAAACATTATATCCGTTCTCCAGCCATCTAAGTTGTTCTAGTTTTTCTGATTTCTCTAGTATTGAGGACGCCAAAGATGATACTTCAAGTAGTGAATTTCTTTTGAAACCATAAACTCCTAGGTGTTGGAAATATTCACAATCATCCAACCACTTACGATAAGGTTTATCTCTTTGAGCTGGAATCGCCTGACGGCTAAAATACAGTACTTTATCATTACTATCTTTTACCAATTTTACTGTGTTGTAATCCAGTAAAGATTCTGTTGATTCTATAAGTTTAGTAAGTGTACCGATCAATACTCCCTCCTTTTTCATAAGATCAACAAGAGCGGTCAATGTTGATATTTCAAGAAATGGTTCATCAGCTTGGATATTAATAATTATATCAGAGTCTATCATTTCTGCTACTTCCGCTATTCTATCTGTACCTGATTTGTGATCAGCAGAAGTGATCATAGATCGCATATTATTATTATTACAGTGATCCATGACGAGTTCGCTGTCTGTAGCGACAATTACTTGATCAAATAATAAACTTGAAAAAGCAATGTTATAGACTCTTTGCAACATAGAAATACCAGCTATATCAGCGAGTACTTTTTTAGGGAGTCTAGTGCTTTGGAGCCGAGCGGGTATTATTGCAGTAATTTTCACAGTATCTACGATTTCGATGTAAACTTATACAATAGAATAAAGTGATTCATTTCTTTTTACGTTTATTTGTAAATTAAGTTAAAATATTAGTGTGTATCATTTTGTGGCTTAATTCTCCAAATTAATACATGCTAATTAGAGCTAATATATAAATAGCTAGTAATGTGCTACTCGCTTATATTAAATGACTATAAACTATGATTTTATTATATCTTTATAGTGTTTTATTGTGAGACTAGGTTGTATGAAGGTCTATTTTAAGAAATAATTCTAAATATTTAACTTTTTGTTGTAACATTTGAAATTTACATAACGTCAAGAATACGAACATGGAAATAAACGAGTTGATTGAGATTCTAAACCCATACAAAAACAAGATGTTCAGATATGCATTTAGCATAATTGGAAATCGATTTGAGGCGGAGGACATCGTACAAGAGTCGATGATAAAAGTCTGGAAGAAGAAAGAAAAATTCGCAGAGATAGATAACAAGGAGGCTTGGGTGATAACCATCGTAAGGAATTTAGCAATTGATAAAGTAAGAGCTAGAAAGAATAAGCGTACGAGTGACATCAGTGACTATTTTCATATTTCGGATAGTGGACCTTCTCCTGACAAAAAACTAGAACAGAAGGAAGCTGTATTGAAAGTAGCTGAGATCATGAATACGCTTCCAGATGCTCAAAAAGAAATTATAACTCTAAGGGATATCGAAGGTTATACTTATCAAGAAATAGCGGATATCATGGATATAAAAGTAGACCAAGTGAAAGTCTATCTGTTTAGAGCCAGAAAAATATTAAGAGAAAAACTATCTCCTCTTAGAAAAATGATTTAATTGATTTTGGTGCATATAGTAACTAGAAATAATACTGTAAAGCCGATGACTGAGTTATAGAAACCAGAGGAAATAATTAAAACCATTGGTTATTTTTTTTGCCCTTAAATTTTTAGTTTAAAGATATAGGGAATTAGCTGTAGGCACCCAATGAAATTCTTTGATTTTCTTGCGGAAATAAAATTTTAAATAAATGAACAATAACATCAATAACATATTAGAAAAATATTGGAAGACTGAGACGAATCTGCAGGAAGAAGCGGAACTCACTTCATATTTTGCTAGTGAAGATGTCGCAGATAACCATAAGGAATTCGCTGGGTTGTTTAACTATATATCACATCAAAGAACTTTAAGTACTGATCTAGATGTAAGTGGAATATTAAATAGTATCAATGATATTGATACTTTACTTACTAAATACTTAGATGCAGAAACGACAATAGAGGAAGAAAAGATTCTTAAAGTATACTTTTCTGGTGATGACGTAGCTCCGAAGCATTTAGAATATAAATCACTCTTCGGGTTTTATACAGTTGCTAGCGAAATGACAATGGATATACCATTTAACGCTGAGGCTATAAATGATATAAATGATGTCGACACGCTACTTACGAAATATTTAAACGCTGAGACGACGCTAGAAGAGGAAAGAGAGTTGAATTCTTATTTCCAAGGCGAAGAGATTGCAGAAGCACATTTAGAATACAAACCATTATTTGCATTTTTTGATCAGGCAGCTAATATGACGACTGACATTGATATTGCATCTGTAATTGGTCAAAGTACAGGTAGCATAGATAGTCTGTTAGAGAAGTATTGGAATGCCGAAACGAGCTTAATGGAAGAAGAAAGGCTTCATACATATTTTGCTAGCGAGGATGTATCAGCGAATCATTTTGCATCTAGAGACTTGTTTTTCTTCTATACAAATCAAAGAAGTGCAGAATCTAACTTAGACCTTGAACAACTATTCAACAAAGAAGAGGCAAGTAAAGGAAGTGCAGCAACGGATAATACAAGCAGGCCACAAGCAAACGAAGCGAAGGTATTTAGTATGAGAAGAATGGCTTCAGCGATTGCAGCTATTTTTGTCCTAGGATTTGCAGCCGTTACGGTTATGAATCAAAATGCAGAACCAGATACACAATACCGTGGTAAATATGTACAGTTAGACACAGAAGCTGAAGCTAAAGAAGCATATGAAATTACTAAGCAGGCATTTGCACTACTATCTAAAAAAATGAACAAAGGCTCAAAGACAGTAAAAAAGTCGATGAAGAAAGCTGAAAATGCAAGTATATTTAAATAATAGATTAACGCTCACGAAACGTCAATCACAATTCAGATTTATAACTAAAACAAACGATTGGTTATGGATCAAACAAATATTAAAAAAACAAAAATGAACAAGTTATTATCTCTCCTAGTAGTATTATTAATGGCCGTAAGTGCTAATGCACAGGTAGATGCGATCGATAGATTTTTTGAATCATATCAAGATGATGATGATTTTACTATGGTATATGTAAGTCCGAAGATGTTCGAAATGATTGCCACTGGAGCTGGTGATGCATTGGATGAGGAGTTACAAGGATTAGTAAAAAGTCTAAAAGGCTTAAAAGTACTCAGAACAGAAAAAGATTCAAAAGCCGTGTATAAAGCGGCACTTCAAAAATTACCTACTGATGAGTATGAATTACTCATGACAGCTAGAGATGATGGTCAAAATGTAAAGATTTTAACAAAGACCAAAAGCAATGATGTAATTGAGGAATTATTACTTCTTGTTGGAGGTGATGATGAATTTATTCTTGTAAGTTTCGTAGGGAATATAAATCTAAGTGATCTTGCCAAAGTAGCTTCAAGTCTAGATATAGACGGTATGAAGCACTTAGAAAAGTTGGGCAACGAATAAAAAAAATCTAAATAAGCAGATTGCTCTTGCCTAACTGAGCAATCTGTTTTTAACAAACCCTCTTGTCGTATTATTATATTTCTTAGTCGAGTAAAGTGACTTACTCACATGATTAAGAGTAACTTAGTAATGAAGTGTTTTAAAAACTCGCTCTTCAACTTCAATGCATAAAATCAGCCAGTTATGAAAAAACTATTCTTTTTATTTGTCTGTATATTATCTTTTCAAGCAGTACATGGTCAAAAAACGGTTGATCGATTTATTGATAAAATGAAGAAGCATAAAGATGCTTATGTAGTCACATTACCAGGCTGGCTACTAAGAACAGGAATCGAAATCGCTGATGATAACCAACTGATGTATGAGCCAGGATTTGAAGATGTAGTAGATGGCATTAAGAGACTAAGAGTTCTATATATTGACAGTGATTCTAAATTAGACAAAACAGAATTTAAGTCAGCAATCAATTACATTAAGGAAAAAGACGGTTATGTTGATTATGCAATAGTAAAGGATGGTAAAACCAATGTACATGTCATTGTTAAAGAAGATAAAACGAAGGTGAAGAGTTTAGTATTACTTGCTAGCAGTGAAGATGGCGTAACCATTATAAATTTGAAGACAGATATTGATATGGACGAGCTTAAAGCAGCCAATTTATCTTTTAATAAAAACCAAGATTCACAACATAGTGACCACAATCACAATCATAACCACAACCATTAAATAACTAATTTAAAACTATCAACCATGAAAAACATAATCACAATCTTATTAGTTTCTTTTATTTCTCTTTCAGCGAGTGCTCAGTATGGTGTAGATAATATATTCCGTAAGTATAAGAATGACAAGGGTGTAATAGCATGGCAGTTTGAAGGAGATATTTCCGGTATGCTTAAGACTAAGGATGGGGAGGATATCAAAAGTTCTCTTGAAAGTGTAGATTTCGTAATGTTTATCGAAGAAGGTTCTGACATTAGTGATAAAGACAAACAAAAACTCAAAGAGAAAATTAAATCTGACAAATATGAATTACTAGTAGAAGCTAGAGATAAAGGTCAAAAGGTCAGGTTAATGGGAATAGAAGATGGAAATACAATCACAAAAGTGTTTGCTCAAGTCTCATTCGAAAACAAGTCAGCTTATTTTTTCCTTACAGGTGAAATTTACTTAGAAGATTTGAACAATATTGAATTCGAAAGCCTTATGGATGGTCTAGATTTCTAAAATAATTGTAATCTAAGGATTACGAATAGGTGCAATTCTCGAAACCAACATCGAGAATTGCACCTATTTTTGTTTTGAGCTTAATACAATAATATGTAAAATATTACCTTCGCATCATGAGTGACATAGATAGGTATAAAACTTTGCTAGATGCAATTGAAAAAGAGCGTCAGCATGAAGAAAAATATTACGCTGAAATAGCTAAACAGAAGACGGATAAAGATCGTGTAGAAGCGGGTGTTCTACTTACATCACTTTTTATAAAAAAGAAATATTACACTGTTGGAGAATTCGTTGAGATTCAATTAGAAATCACGAAGAATCATGGGAAACCTAACAAATTCAAGACTGGAGCTGGTGTGCAATTAGTCTATCAAGCAGAAGAGACTAAAAGAATCCGAGGAACACTTTCATACAAAAAGAAGAATGAATTGGGTGTCATAATTCAACATGATGTTATATCTCAAGGGCATCTTTCGGACAATGTTTCCTATAAATTAGAACTCGTATATGATGAGCGACCGTATAAGGTAATGAGAGCCGCTCTAAATGAAGTGATCACTACTAAGGATCCACTTATAAGAGAGTTAAGAGAAGGTATAAGAAAAAAAACGGCCCTTGATTACGAGTCACATGATAATCCAGAACGGTGGCATATGCCAATTCATCTAAATACTGATCAACATAATGCTGTAGAAGGAATATTAACTGCTGGGCAAATGGGGATTATACATGGACCTCCAGGCACTGGGAAAACCACTACCCTAGTATCACTAGTCCAAACACTCTTACAGAAAGAAAGAAAAATACTAGTCTGTGCTCCAAGTAACAATGCTGTAGATCTTCTTGCTAGAAAAATACACGAACTAGGAATCAAAGTATTAAGAATCGGTAACGTAACGAGAATCAATGATGATATAGCGGAATTGACTATTGATGAAAAAGCTAGAAATCATCCAGATTGGGGACATGTAAAGCAAATAAGAATCGAAGCCGAAGCCGCAAGGAAAATGGCGACAACGAAAAAGCGGAAATTTGGTACTGATCAACGGCAAAATAGGACTGACATGTACAAAGAGTCCAGAGAGCTAAAGAAATGGGCAAAGGACATGCAGAATCGTCTTTTAGAGTCTATTGTAAGTCAGAACCAAGTGATAGCGACCACTCTTATAGGCTGCAGTCATAAATATATTAACGGGATAGTCTTTGATACAGTGATTATTGATGAAGCTAGCCAATGTATGGAACCAGAGTGTTGGAATGCAATACTAAAAGCTAAACGAGTCTTCTTTGCCGGAGATCATCATCAGTTGCCTGCAACAGTAAAGAGTAAAGAGGCTGTTAAGATGGGACTGTCGGAGACGTTACTTGATCGTATGACCGGCTCTATAAAGCATCATTACCTACTTACGGAACAATATAGAATGAATGATGCTATCTTATCATTCTCAAATGAACAGTTCTATAAAGGACAACTAAGATCAAATGAGGCTAACAAATCACATACACTAGAAGGAGATGATACTCCGCTTGTATTTATTGATACTAGCGGTTGTGGATATGAAGAATCATTTGATCAAAAATCTAGAAGCTTGTATAATGAGGGAGAATTCTTTGTAATAAGAGAACATATCTTACTTCATAAAGAAAAGTACACTGGAATAAGTATCGGTATAATAAGCCCATATGCAGAGCAGGTAAGATACATTAGAGGAAAAATAGAGGAAGATGAAGTATTACAATCTCTTGATATAATAGTTAATTCTATTGATGGTTTTCAAGGACAAGAAAAAGACTTAATAATCATATCTTTAACTCGGTCAAACGATATGGGAGTCATAGGGTTTCTCGCTGATTATCGAAGGCTTAATGTTGCGATGACTCGAGCAAAAAAGAAGTTGGTTATTATTGGAGATGGAGCAACCTTGAGTGGGAATGAGTTATATCTTAACTTGATAGATCACGTGGAGAAAGAAGGATTGCTGCAGTCGGCTTGGGAGTATATGATGTGATAGTTTGTTGATTTGTTGAATTGTTTGATTTGTTGAATTGTTTTAGGAAGTTGACTTAATTGAGAAATGAATTTTCGATCAAGGATATTGATTATATTTACGTAATTATTTGAAGATTTAAAAGAAAAATACATGTTCGGAAAGTTAAAATCATTTTTTATTTTAGAAGATGAAGATGAAAATAAAAAAGCGGCAGAAAAAGGAGAACAAGAACAAAGGAAGGTAGAAAGTGAAAAATCTGCACCGACTGTTTCTGCGCATGATATCACTATAGATGTAGCAAATACGACTCCGCCCCCATCAGGCAAACCAGATACTAAGTTTGTAGATATTCTACTGAAGGCTGTAGAGAAAGATAATCTCGAAGGCTTTGATTACTTAGAGTATAAATCATCTCTACAATCTTTGTCTGGAATGGATATGGATGAAGCCACGAAGTATAAGAGTGCACTTGCCATGGCTAAAACTATGGGTGCTACTCCTGCCAAACTGATAAAGACGGCACAGCATTATTTGAAAACACTAGAGAAGGAAAAGTCTAAATTTCAAGATGCACTAAAAGGACAAAGAACTAAACAAGTCACAGGGAAAGAGGCTTCAATAAATAAAATGACTGAAGCAGTCGCTAAGAAAAAGCAACGAATACTTGATCTGCAAAAGGAAATAGAAGCCGATACTGCCAAGATGAAAACGATGAAAGATGAAATCAATTCGGCTGTAGCTAAAGTGCAAGGAACTAGTGATAGTTTTCACTATGCATATAATGTAGTAACTGGCCAAATAGTAGCCGATGTAGAGAAGATGGAGAAGTACTTGAAATAGAGACATTAATAATCTACCATAAATAAACTCTATCGAATAGTGATGACGATATCAATGTATATTGTATTAATCTAACTTTTGTCTTTACTTAGACCAATGATATCTCTATTCACAGCAATACTAGCATTGAGTTCAAACCCAATTAGTATTACAAATGCATTGAACTGTAGCCAAAGCATGATTACAATAAGTGCTCCTATAGAACCATACAACTCATTGTACCTGCCGAAGTTATTTACAAAATAAGAGAATCCCACAGAGGTTAATATTGACAATGCCGTTGCTAAAATGGATCCGGGATTAACAAGAGCAATTCTCTTTTTCAATGATGGACCATATCGGTAGAGTATCGTGACTCCTGTATATATTAATATAAATGCTGCTAAAGCTTTTATAATCGTAATGATCCAAATAGAAGAATCCGTCAGACCTAGCCGCTCTGATAGATAGCCCAAAATCAGGTTACCAATAATCAATAGGAAAAAGGAGACTATAAACAGTATAGATAGAAGTATTGTAAGCATTAAAGCCACCAATCTTTTCTTAACGTAGGATCTTGAGTTAAATGTATGTTCGTAACTTTTATCAAAACCAGACATAATGGTAAGCATTCCACTTGATGCGAAGAATATTGCTAAGATGAAACCCAAAGAAAGAAGTCCTTCCCGTTTGATTCCTATAATTCCTTCAATGATTCCGAGCAGATATATATTAGCATTATCTGGTAATGCGCCTTCCATGTATTCTCTTAATATATCAATGTAACTTGACGATTGAGTTATGTTCTCTGATGCGGGTAGAATATTCTGTAGGAATGTAGCAAAATCGGACGGCTGAAAGAGTATTGGGAGCAACGTAAATAAGAAGATAATGAATGGGAATATTGCTAAAAATAGACTAAAAGCCACACTGTTTGCCCGCGTAGTAATATTATCACGCATCATTTCTTTGTAAATGAAAACAATGATATTATAGATAGGAACTCCTGAAAACCCAGGAATAGAATAGACCTTAGACCAAGCTAATATTTGCCTCAAAATCGGTAAGCCTAGAATGCTTTTCCATATGGACTGTAACTTTTCTATCAAAATAGATGCTTTATCTTATCTGTAAGAAATTTAGGCGTGGACACTCGTTTATTTGTCTTCATATCGATAAAGAACAACTTAACAACTCCCTTGTGAATAACTTTACCAGCATCAGATAAAATCTCATGATGAAATTCTATAATCTTAGTTGGTAATTCTTTCAGAATAGTCCTTATCGTAATGAGTTCATCATATTTTGCTGGAGCTAAATAACGGCACTCCATGGCTATTACAGGCATCATTACACCCATTTCCTCCTCCATGTATTTATATGTAGTACCCATGGCTCTGATGGCCTCTACCCTACCTATCTCAAATAAGAGTGCATAGTTACCATAGTAAAGATAGCCCATCTGGTCAGTCTCTCCGTATCGAATTCGTTTCTGATGTTCATGAATAAACATATCTATAAACTTTCTCTTATTATTGGACAAGTCATACAATGAGAACCGCCTCGCGCTCTCGATAATTCTGATGAATCCAATGTTATAATTGTATTCTTGATTTGATCTGCCATGATTAATCCTTTCTCGATTTCTGGCATCAGCTTGCTTGCGTGGATCACATTGTATCCAGCATCTTTGAATGCTTTCTCAGTTAATGGATTCCTGTCATAAGTCAATGCAACACCAGGCCTTATCGCTACGAGGTTACAGCCATCCGTCCATTGTTCTCGCTCTTGGTAAGGGCTCTCTCCATCACCAGCAAATATGAATCTTGTATCTCTATTTATCTCAGCCCAGAAGAACTCTCTTACTGAGCTATATACTTCTTGATTTCCATCCGCTCTATGTACGATTACATTTGAAGATGTACCATCAAAAATAGTCGGTTTGTAACACACTACATCTGTTTCACTAATTCTAGTAAATAGTGTATCGATATGCATACATGATCTATCATTCGGAATATTAATCTGAACTACATTTTTCACTAAGCCTTTATCGAAGACTGCCTTTTTAAGAGAATGGACTGCGTGTTCTGTTGTTCGTTCACTGCATCCAACTAAGAGGAAGTCTTTTGCTAACATCATTACATCACCGCCTTCTACACTTACTTTCTCGCCTTTTTTTGAAGGAGGAAATTGATCTACATGATTTAGGTTTATAATTTTATCTCCTTCACGAACATTTTCAAACATAGGGTGAGAATGAAAAAGAAACCTGGTAAGTAAATTCTCTCTTGATCTAGCTTCTTTTGCAGCTTTTGTGATGACGACATGATCTTTGATTGAAACTGCAATGTCACGCGTAAAAATAAAGTTAGGTATCGGATCAAAAATATAATGATCCTCTTCTTCTAAATATCCTGTGATCAAAACTTTTGCTAGAGAGGCATTGTCAAGTTTAGACAATGTAGTAACGATCTGATGCGGTAATTCTTCATTGTCTACAGCTGTTCTAATCAATAATAGTCTAGTGTCTTCGTTATCTGCCAATGCTTCTTCCAAAAGCGTTTGGACTTCTTTGACATTTTCATCACCTATAAATGCTCTTAACACTGCAGTGAAACTATCGTGCTCCTCTTGCATCTTAGGCAAATGAACGATATCATCGAACAACAGTTCCTCCGCTCTTTTTGGGGATATTCGAGAAATTCCATCATCAGGCCTATGTACTAGAACCATTTTTAAAAGGCCAATTTCAGAATTTACATTTATCATCGAAGTATATTTTTGATTAGAATTAGACTGTAAAAGTACAAATGTTTTTGATAGTGTATAACCTTAAAATGAGAGCATTTCTGATATTTATTTCTACTTTTCAAAAGAGTTTATTACATAGTACATTATACTTTGTAACTATATATTATAATTAGTGCAAATCGTTTATATATTTGCACCATAATTGGTCCCGTAGTTCAACTGGATAGAATTTCGGATTTCGACTCCGAAGGTTACAGGTTCGAACCCTGTCGGGATCACAAATTAGTTTTTAAAAAATAACAAATGGCTGTTAATCTTATGATTTTCAGCCATTTATCGTTTATAGGTGTTTATTTAAACGTAAACTAACACATTACTTCTGTGTATTAATCGTGACCAAATTTGGTTTTCTTAATCATGCCACGATCTTGTGTTTAATAAGCTGACAATCAATTAGTAATGATTATTGCCAGTTGTGTTCATTTGACTTTGTTTGTATGCTTTCTACTCTATTTGTAGTGAGCTATTTATTAACCATTTCCAATAATTTCAAATGAGACCTTCAAATCAAAAGACATTTTCCATTATTTTCTTTCTTTAAAAGAGGACTAATAATATTAAAGAAAGAACATGTCATTGATCATTATCTGACCTTTAGTTCATTCTGACCAATTCGTTCTTGCCAATATTACTATCATCGTTCTTGAAATTAGACTTTAGATAGTCATATGAACTATCAATTCCTTATTTTTAAACATCCAACTATCTTTTATCTATTGTAATTTCAACATCTGTACTTAATGTTAAATTTATAGTGTTAGTATAATAATCTAATTTTCCCTCATTCTTAATTACACTGTAAATTACATGTTCATCTTCTAACAGATCTGATTTTTTTTGTAAATTACTTATGCTGAATATATTATTTGAATCACTGTTTTTCTGTAGTTCTATACATGAATTCATCGATTTGTTTACCAAGAACATTTTAAAAACATCATCTCGATTACTTGATATACTTATTTCAACTTCATCAAGACCCAAATCAGAACTATTATCATCAAGGTTTATTAGTGTCCATCCAAAGCAAGATGGAGAGATATCAAGTGAGTAACCATGTCCTGAAACTATTCTTTTTTTGCGCTGTTTCATTCCGATAAGGTAATTCTTCTTTAATATATTTCTAGAAACGTAATTAAACAACTCTTCATGGGTTAAAGAATCTATTTCCTTTAAAGAACTTAAGCATTTATAATAGTCATATCGATATGAGGGCATCTTTATATGACTATCGTTTAGTGGGTAAAAAGTAGGATTACGCAGGAAATTAGACCTAGGTTTAATCCATGGTTTTGAAGCTTTTATATGCTCTTGTATCTTTTTTTCTTCAACTATAAAGAATTCATTGACCATCGAATCTGCATAAGATAAAGGTTTATCGTAGTGTGCTAAATAAATTTCAGCTGGGTGTACATCGATTGAATATATTGAATCGATCCTATCTTTTAAATCATCACGATATCCTCCTATTTTATGACCAATAAAATTGTTCATTAGGTTAAATCTGGTTCTAAAGTTAGGACTCGCAATCCATGAACTTTGATATTTAGGATCAGTTATAGTGTATTTGTCCACTTGTTCCAGTCCTCCTCCTAGCACATTTCGTATTTTTTTATGATAACTCATTTTCAATGAATCTAGAGGAAGCAGAAGAAACGAATCTTGATAAAATATATTATCATGCTCAATCCACTTTATTCTTTGTGAAGCGTTATATAATCCATAATATCTAGAATAACGTTGAAAACTATCTGATGTAGGAATACTTATTTTCACATTAGAATATAGATTGAGTTCTATTTCTGAACCAGTATTATCATATGAATTTATGTATATACATCTTAAGAATTTCGATTCATAATTATTTGTTTGATTGTGTAGCTCCCTTTTTAATAAATCATTGTAATCTGATAGGTCAATAATTTCAAAAAACACTTTCTCTTTTATTTTAGACTCATCACATTTCATAAAAGAATTCGCAGGAATGGTAACGGTCAGCCCACTTTTTGTAATAAAGGACGTGTCCAAAGCAGAATCTATTTCGAATACTTCACTACCACTTTCTATTTGACTATAAATATTCTCAATCTTTTGATTAGCAAATTTCTTATTTATTCCATGTTGTAGATTAACATAGTTATTCTTGTCCAGAATTAAACAAGATACAATCGTGAATACCATTAATGTCAATAATAAATGTCTAGTTTTTATAAAAAAAAATGATTTCATTCAGACGAATTTTCAACTACAAAATAAACAGACCATGCTTTTTCAATACTCGATCGAACGGTGGTATCAACGGTAATTTTATTCATACTAATATTTTCATTTATAGTTGAACCCTACAACCATTTCCTCCTCTTAAACCACCACAACATTCCAATCGTTATCGCAAGCATAAATGCCCATAAGATAAAGTAACCGTTGGGTTGTTTCAGTTCTGGAATTACTTCGAAGTTCATTCCGTACAGACCTGTGAGAAAGGACAATGGAACAAAGATGGCTGTAACAATAGTCAGGACCTGCATGATCTTGTTCATCTTCAGACTGATCTCTGATATATATAGATCTTGTAAACCTCCTAATATATCCCGCAGTGTATCAGTACTCTCTACTACTTGTATCGTATGGTCGTATACATCTCTTAGGAAAAGCTCTGTTCTTGGGTCTATTAACTCGGATTCCGAACGAATAAACTGATTAAGGGCTTCTCTGAGGGGAACAACTGACTTTCGAATTTTTATTAGATTTAATTTAGTAGCCTGGAGTTCTCCTTTGTTGATGGAATCGACATTATTACTTATTGTATCCTCGAGTTCTTCTAAGGTTTCTTCCACATTATCGATTACATCAAAATACTTATCTACGATTACATCAATAATAGCATATGTAAGATAATCAGCTCCTCTTTGTCGAATTCTTCCCTTGCTTCCCTCAATACGATCTCTTAACACCTTAAAGACGTCATCTTCATGCTCTTGAAATGAAAGGACAAAACCTTTTCCAAAAAACAAAGAAATGGTTTGTGGCTGAACCTCTTGCTTTTCCTTATTGTAAGTAAATGACTTTAATGATATAAAATGACCATTTTTATACTCAACATGGGAAGGTCTTTTATATACATCAACAATGTCCTCCATAGCTAATGTATGCACACCGAAACTATCCGCTATTGCTTGGATAAGGTTAGTATCATGCAGTCCTTTTACATCATACCACTGGACGATGTCTTCATTAGATTGATGAATGGGTAACTTCTGTTCTTTAACATATGTCTCAGTGGAATAATTCTGTTCATCATATGCCACATAAGTAATACTGATAGGAATGTCAAGATTGTCACCCGTATATACTAATGTTCCTGGAGGAAGACCAACATTTTTTTTCTTAGCCATAAAACAATTGTTTATTATCTAATCTTCAAACGAATCAATAGGATCAAATATCCTAATTGCTTCAGAATTTGGCGCTAAAACAAGATCGGATTTGTCTGTATAATCGAATAAAGATAGAATATATTTCATGGCCTCTATTCTCATGTATTCTCGCTCATCACCTTTCACAATTATCCATGGCGATTTATCAGAGCTAGTGCTTTCACACATTGCATTTTTGTATCTTGTGAAATCCTCCCATTTATCCTGAGCTGCGAGATCCACTGGGCTGACCTTCCATCTTTCCAATGGGGAATCTGTTCGTTTTTGAATACGATTTTTCTGAGCGTTAGCATCAATCGAAAACCAAAATTTCACCAATACAATACCATCATCAATGATCATATTTTCAAATGTTCCTACTTGATTGATGAATTGATTGTGCTGCTTATCAGTACAGAATCCCATGACTGGTTCTACCACTGCACGATTATACCAACTACGATCAAAAAATACCATTTCACCAGCATTTGGAAGCCGTTTGATATATCTCTGAAAATACCATTGCCCACGTTCTCTTTTTGTAGGCTTCCCTAGTGCAATCGATTGGTAATGCTGAGGATTTAGAAACTGTGTAAATCTAGC
>CALKXE010000103.1 GCA_938003955.1 uncultured Saprospiraceae bacterium
CGGAGAGTCTATATTCTTCAACGGAACTAGCTATAACATAGCGGAATCTACACAGTTAACCGACTCTTTATATAGTGATATTGGCTGTCTATCTGACATCCTAACTTTACAAGTAAATGTTACGGAAATATCTTACACAGAAGAAGACATCTCTTTATGTGAAGGTGATGAAATAACAATAAACGGGAATAATTATACATTCACTGAATCTTCGGAAATAATTGATTCTTCGATCAATGCAGCTGGTTGTGTTACAGACATTAGCACTTACTTGATATCAGTATTACCAACTGTCTACGAACAGCTTGACACTACGATCTGTGAAGGTTTTGACTACGAAGGATTGACCGTTGCAGGCACATATACTATTGATAGTTTTGACTTAGCTACAGGATGCCAATTAGTCTATACTATAAATCTAAATGTACTTCCTGCAAGTGATCCTGCGTGTACTGTTGGAACCGATGACTTTGATGAGAATCTGATAAAACTATATCCGAACCCTGCAACAGAATCTATTTTTATAGAAACAGACAAGACATGGGAATCTATAAAAATAGTAGATACCCAAGGTAAGATTGTAAAATCAATAATTGACACCCGAAATGGTAAATTAGAAATTAATATTTCTCAATATTTATCTGGAGTTTACATGGTTGTTTTCCAAGATGGGGATAGAAATTTGACGAAACGTTTTGTGGTGAGATAACATATATATTTGAAGCTGTAAGAACACTTACAGATTAAATAGTGAATGAAAATAAGGCTACACAATCTCAATATAGATTGTGTAGCCTTTAAATTTAAAAATTAAGCTTGACATCATCTTTAGGAAGTCTATTAAATCATTGCGCTTTATAATATCTTGGCACTATAATCATAAAACATGCTCGATATAAACCAAGTCCGACAAGACACACCGCATTGTAGAAACAAGTTATTCTTCAATAGTGCAGGTGCATCCTTAGTGCCAACTATTGTTACAGAACGAATGAAAAATTACTTGGATGAAGAAGCAGAACTGGGTGGATATAAACTCGGGCTAGGAGATAGAATACAAGCAGAATTACACGAGTTCTATCTTGAAGCAGCCAAAATGATAAATACTGAACCTCGCAACATAGCTTTCTCTATCAACGCCACAGATGCTTACGGACAAGTTCTGAGTGCCATACCATTTGAAAGAGGAGATGTAATTATCACGACAGATGATGATTATACATCTAACCATGCACAGTTTTCTGTTCTATATCAGAGATTTAGAGTAGCTACAGTGCGAGTGAGAAATCTTGAAAGTGGGGCTATTGATCTTACTCATCTGCTCGAACTAATAAAAGAGCATCGTCCGAAATTAGTGTCAGTATCTCACATCCCAACCAATACAGGAAAAATCCAAGATGTAGAGGCCGTTGGTCAAATTTGTTCTGAAAATGATATCCTATTTATAATAGATGCATGCCAATCCGCAGGCCAAATGCCTTTGGATGTTAAAAAACTAAAGTGTGATTTTCTTTGCTCTTCAGGACGAAAATTCCTTAGAGGGCCAAGAGCAACAGGGTTTCTATATGTATCCGACAAAGCACTCGCAGCTAACTTAATACCAATAAGAGTAGACGGTCGAGGGATGGAGTGGGTAGCCCCAACAAAATTCAAACCAGTAGACAGTGCACTCCGATTCGAAACTTGGGAGCAGAATGTAGCTTGTGTTCTTGGTCTCAAAGAATCTATTCGATATGCGAATAATATTGGACTAGATAAGATCTGGAATTACAATCAAAATATCATTTTCTATCTAAGAGAAAAATTATCTGACATCTCTGGCATGCATATATTGGATCAGGGAAATAGTCTGGCTAGCATATTAACCTTCCAAGTTAAAAACAGAGGCAAACAACTCACCATCAATATATTAAATAAAAACGAAGTCTATTTCTCAGTAGCATTCAGAGGCTCTGCGTTGATAGATTTCGATAAGAAGGGCACGGATTGGGCCATTAGGTTGTCTCCTCATTATTTTAATACACACCAAGAAATAGATCAATTGGTGGATATTATCGGCAGTATCTGACAAAATAATTACCTTTACCATCCAATTAAGAATTACAATCCATGGCAGACGTTTTTGACAAAGTAGATGAAGTATTAGCAGAGATCAAATCAGTAGAAATTGCAGATTCTGATGCGCTAGAACAATTCAGGATAAAGTACCTCGGAACTAAGAATATAATCAAGCCTCTTTTCGGAGAGATTAGAAATGTTCCTAACGAGAGAAAAAAGGAATTTGGTCAGTTATTGAATTCGCTAAAGCAAGAAGCAGAAGCTAAATTTGAGGCTACAAAATCAACTTTATCATCTGCCGAAGGCAAGAAAGCTGCGAGTGAGATTGATCTTACTGCGCCTAATGATCCTATCTCAAGAGGCAGTCGCCACCCAGTATCTATTGTTATGAATAGATTGATAGAGGTGTTCGAACGTATCGGATTCACTGTAGCAGAGGAGAGGGAAATAGAAGATGACTGGCACAACTTTACTGCCATGAATACACCTGAAGATCATCCGGCGAGAGACATGCAGGATACTTTCTATCTTAAGAATAGTGTTACAAGATTACTCCGTACACATACATCTTCTGTACAAGCGAGAGTAATGACAACAGAGAAGCCACCTATTAGAATAATAGCGCCGGGTCGTGTTTATAGAAATGAGACCATCTCAGCTAGATCACATTGCCAATTCCACCAAGTGGAAGGATTGTATATAGACGAAAATGTCTCGTTTGCGGACATGAGGCAGACATTACTTTACTTTGCTAAGGAGATGTACGGACCACAAACTGACATCAGACTAAGACCTAGTTACTTTCCGTTCACTGAGCCTAGTGCTGAGATGGATGTATGGATGGGTACTGAGACTGAAACAGCTAGAAAACTCACAAAAGGAACAGGCTGGTTAGAAGTTCTTGGTTGTGGAATGGTAGATCCAAATGTATTGGAAAATTGTGGTATTGATTCAGAGAAATACTCAGGCTTTGCATTTGGAATCGGTATTGAGAGATCTGCCATGCAAAAGTATGACATCAGCGATATCAGATTACTATTTGAAAACGATAGTCGATTCTTAAAACAATTCAGTAGTGTTATCTAATAGAGATTGCATTGATCGACTATCTTATTTACTGTTCTTAATAAATTCAAAACTCAATTAACCCAAGTGGGTTGTCAAATTCATTTGGTTGATAAAAATTGCCTAGTAAAGCAAAACAGAAAACAGCACATTAAGACTTTGCTAAGTAAAAAGGTTGGAAATCGGATCTTTCTGTGATAACGCGTTTTTATGACCCCGTCACAAGCATCGGAGAATTTTAAGTAGTCAATTCCCAACACTAGCCGTCGTGTTTATTACACAAATCAGTTTGATCGATTTATGAATTATAACTATTCAGGCACAACGTTAGTTTCTACAGAAACCCGAAACTGAAGCATCGAAAACTTAAGTTAATACCATTCTGTTTAAAATTCACTGTTTCTTACAGAAGCTAGATGAACTATTGTCGGTTATTTTATTGCTTACTCATCCAATTTCTTCGTTAAAAATACTCTCCTTAATTTAAGGCTAAGCCTGCGTTTTTTTCCTCGAACTCAAATAACTAAACGTCTAGTATATACCGAGATCCCAAAACAGAATTGGTATAAGTTGTTTCGCCCACTCTAAGTTTTCGTGACTTTAGTCTCGTATCTGCTTTATTCTTTGCTCCCTCCGTTATAAAAAATTTGCTCCTGATAAATTCGGAATCCCATTATAAAAGAAAAAACCCAATGACTAGTTAAAGCCATTGGGTCTATAAATTTTATAAATCTAAAATCTTAGATCTTGATGAATTGTGTTGAAACAACTGCATCTTCTGCTCTAAGTGTTAGGATATAGTTTCCTCCGCTTAGATCGCTAACGTTAAGATTAAAGTCTTGCGTTTGAGCTGACTTAATTACGTTTTGATTAGCTACTACTTTTCCAGTCATATCAGTAACGATGATATTTACAGCTCCATTCCATGCATTATCAACAGTAATAGTTGATACCGTTGCAGCAGGATTAGGAGTCATTGTCAATTGACCATTGTTTTCTAATACTTCTTCAGTAGAAGTTGTGTTTGATTCATAAGCACCCGAATCAGGAGCACCGTCTCTTACATTTCCATTTATATCTTCTGATAATCCAGCCTCTATTCCATTGTTAATTAATACAGAACCTGAAGCAGGAAGGAAATCAAATTCAGATGCGTCCACGAATAAAGCATCAAAATCAGTTTCGTTAATATCATTAGTATTTGTGAATGCTCCTGACGTAGTAGCATCGGTAGACACATTTCCTCCTAGAGAAGAGAATTTTGGTGTTCCAGCTTCTACTTCATAATTTTTTGAATTATCAGAGTCTTCATTTGCAAGAATAGTGTTAGTAAGAGTAAGACTTAATTTAGAGTCAAGAGAATCCGTAAAAGTGGCTATTCCAGCTCCAATAAAAGCAAAGTTATTTACTATTGTAGAATGTGAAATATTTATTTCGACAGAAGTAGTATCACCCACATTAAGTGACATCGCTCCTCCTGCTCCAGCACCTTGATTAGTATTTCCTGAAAAATCAGAATTCGTAATATTTACATCATAATCATTAAAATTCACACCTGCACCTTGTAATTGAGTAAAGTTCTCAAGAAAAATACAATTTGAAATTGTAGCTGTAGCATCACCTACTCCATCGGCACCTGTACCATTAACAGCTCCTCCAAAGCCTTCTGCCTCATTAGATCCAAAAAAACATTTATTTAATGTTAATGGAATTGGGCCAGAAGTACCAATTGCTCCAGAACTTCCTCCAGAAAGATTACCTAGAAACTGAGAAGTTTCAACTGATAATTCTGTCGTATCATTCTGAGCCCATATTGCTCCTGCAGGGCCTTCATTTGATCTGTTTTCTATGTATAAAGAATTTGTATTAATTGATACAGCATTAAATCCAACAAATAAAGCACCTCCCCAATTTGTAGTGTTATTAGAATCAAAAGTATTTCGATCATAAGTATGAGTACCTCCCTGTTGGTTAATAGCTCCTCCAGATTGACCTGATTCATTATCTTTAAATGTATTATTTACATGATTTCCTTCACCATCAAATTCGAAAATAGCTCCTCCTGAAGAAATTGATCTGTTTTTTTCAAAATAACAACCTGTCATTGTATATTCTCCTCCAGAATTCACAATAGCTCCTCCTATATTTGGAGAAGTGTTCTCTATAAAGTCACAGTTTGTTATTTGAGAACTACAATCTATAGTAATATAAGCTCCTCCAAACTGACCTGAATTTTCACTAAACATACAATTTTGCATAGAAAAATTGGTCAAATCTTGTAAATATACTCCACCACCAGAAGTTGTTACAGCGTTGTTAGAAAAAGTATTATTGTCAAACAGATAATCATCACCATTTGTTAATAAAATTGCCGCTCCAAAACTTCCAGAATGTTTTGAAAAGTTTGAGTTTATAATTTTTGAGCCACTATGATTACCCTCAAAATATAAACCTCCACCAGACCTTGCAGAATTATTGTTTACATCACAATTATTAATTTCAACTGTACTAGTTGCATAAACACCTCCACCAGAATAAACATAAGTTTGCCCTGAAGAATTATCCAAAGAAGTAGACCCACCAGATATTGTAAGGCCATCTAATATTACTATGTCATCGTCTCCAACATCAATTGTCATCACATGAAATAAGTTATCATCTTTGTTAGCAGTGAATACATTGTCCGTATCATCTCCAGCTACATCACCAGAAAGGACAGTAACGTTACCATCGACTCTATCACCGATACTTGCTTCTGTACCAGCAAATCCTCCATATACATTTACGGGATTCATGATAAGAAAAGTATTGAATGAATCTAATCCAGCGTCTGCAGGTACATAAGTCCCAGCTGCGATCCATACATCACCAGCAGTTGCAGCATCTAATGCAGCAGAAAGATCAGTGTATGCATCAGCCCATGAAGAACCGTCATTTGCTCCAGAAGCAGCACCATTTACATAGGTCTGAGCTTGTGAAGTTGTAAATAGACCAATCATTAAGAAGGCCATTAAGAATTTTTGTGTAAATTTTGTTTTCATTAATATTGATTTTACAAGTTAATAAATCTGAATTTAATCTAAAATAGTTGAGTACACTATCGGATTAGAAAGTGAAATTATAAAAAAATAAACATTAGACATTCTAAAACTCTATTTTCTTTTAAACTCTAATGCTGTGCAATTTAAAAATTTTATTTCCCGTATTCAAAGAAAGTGATCATTTGAGGTCATAGCTGTCGTATTGAAGAAGTAAAAATTATATTTTAATGACCTTATTAGCCGAATATCTTCTTTTCCACTCAATTCATCCGCTAGAATACACTTATCAACACCCATTTATGTCAATTCAAAAAATACTGAGGAAACTTTAAAACAATTAAAAGTTTCCGAAGTTTTAATTTCATACATTTGCATACGAGTTCAAATCGAAATACTGTTTTGAATTTCTAGATGAAAGACGAAGCATGGAAACGAAGCAAAAAATATTAGATCAGACATTTGACCTTATCATGAAATATGGCATTAAAAGCGTCAGTATGGATGATATTTCAAAACGAATTGGTATTTCAAAAAAAACGATATATCAATATTTTGAAAATAAGAAAGGACTTATCCATGAAGTAATAGAAAATCACATTGAGAAAGATGAAGCTGATATTAGTTCAATCATAACTGAAGCCAGCGACGCTATAGATGAGATGCTGCTCGTAGCGAAACACGTACTCATATTTCTTAGAGGAATGAGTCCGTCTATGATGTTTGACACACAAAAATATTATCCTCAAATTTGGGAAAGAGTACAAACACAACACTTCAGCTTTATTCGAAATACGATCGTAGAGAATATCAAAAGAGGTCAAGATGAAGGGTATTACAGTGATGATATGGATGCCGATATAATATCAAAAATGTATGTCCGTCAAATTTTAACTTTAGCGGATGAGAGTGTCTTCCCACTATCAAAGTATGACAGAAGTGATCTGTACAAAGCACTCGTCACATATCATGTTAGAGGATTACTAAATGACAAGGGAAGAATAAAAGCTCAAAATCTAAAACTCGAATAGACCAGAAATAATTCTACTAGATTAACAGACAACCATCAACAAATCAAATATCAAAAACATAATAAAATGAGAATCACACTTACGATTTTCTCCATCATTTCACTCATCAGCACCGCTATTGGTCAGCAAAGTTTTTCGCTAGACGAAGCCATAGCTTACGGAATAGAAAATCAAAATTCTATCCGAATGAATGATCTCGAAATTGCTAATTCGGAGTCAGAAATAAAGGAGGTAAAAGCAATTGGAATGCCACAAGTTAATGGAGCTGTTGACTATAGCTACTACTTCTATGTTCCAAAACAACCCGTTCAGGACTTTATTAGTCCGGCTGTATACCAAATCTTGGAAGCGGAAGGATTACCAACAACGTCCCAAGGACCAACAGAGACATTTCAATTGGGATTTGTTCAGCCGCAACAGTTTAATGTAGGAGTGAGTGCCAGTATGCTAGTCTTCGACGGATCATACTTATATGCTATAAAAGGAGCAAAACTGTATCGAGAACTGATAAAAAAGCAAAAGGACGCTACAGTTGATCAAATAAAAGCTGCCATAACCAAAGCATATACATCTATACTTATAGCTGACGAAAATAAAAAGACATTAAAAGACAATATAATTACTCTTGAAAAGTCTCTTATCGAAGTAAAAGCAATGTATGAAGCTGGTTTCATGGAAAGCTTGGATGTAGATAGACTTCAACTTTCATACGATAATTTGAATATTCAGGTGGAGAACATTGAGGGATTAATAGATCTCTCTAAAAACTTATTAAAGTTTCAAATGGGATATCCGCTAGATGATGAAATCTCATTAAAAGAGGACATCAATGGATTGATATTAAAATTCGATGCTGATGTAGAGAATGATAACATTCCGATAGATCCAAACTTGAGAGCAGAGTATCAGCTTCTAAATACTACACAAGACTTAAACGATCTTAATCTTAAAAGATTCAAAGCGGGCTATTTACCAAACGTAGGTGCATTTGCTAGTTTTCAAGAATCACTTCAAAGGACAAATTTATTTGATGGAGAGCAGACTGGTTTTCTTCCAACTGGAGTTGTAGGATTAAAAATAAATGTTCCAATCTATGACGGTGGAGAAAAGAGTGCGAAGATCCAAAAGGTAAAGCTTGACATCCAAAAAATTGATCTTCAAAAATCGGAATTCACTAGAGGCATGACACTTCAAGCTAAAAATGCTCAAATTGCTATGGCCAATGCCAAAAGGAATCTCACCAACAGACAAAAAGCACTTGTAATAACCGAAAGTATATATGACAGAACGAAGATCAAATTCAAAGAAGGAGTTGGATCTAGTGTTGAAGTAACACAAGCAGAAAACATACTATACCAAGCACAAGCGGAAGTCATATCTTCTATGTACGATCTATTGACTGCTAAAGTGGATCTAGATATTACTCTTGGAAAATTATAACACCCTCAATGAATACCACCATGAATATTATAAAAAATAAAACCACGAATCATCCAAGTCTTGGATTTCGAAATCTTAAATTCAGAAGAATGAAAAATATAACTACCCTCCTTCTACTCATATTATTAGCTGTTAGCTGTGGTGAGAAACCTTTAGATTTAACCAATGTTGCCGAAGTAAAAGCAGAGTTGAAAAAGAAAAAAGACGCTAAAAAGGTTTTAGAAACTGAAATAACTAGTCTAACTAATAAAATCCTAGAATTAGAGCCGAGAAAGGAAAAAGCTCCATTGCTTATTACTACTCAAACACTAGAGGCTACTGATTTCAACAGAATGATAGATGTACAAGCATCAGTCCTAAGTGATAATCAAGTCTACGTAAGTAGTGAAACAGGCGGTAGATTATTAAGCGTTATGGTCAAAGAAGGACAGTATGTAAATCGAGGTCAACTTGTAGCTACAGTGGACTTACAATCACTACAAGATCAAAAATCGGAGCTGGAAACATCAATGTCACTAGCCAAAGATGTATACGACAGACAAAAAAGACTCTGGGATCAAAACATCGGATCAGAAATTCAATATCTGCAAGCAAAAAACGGATATGATCGACTACAAAAAACAATGACTACATTAAGTACACAACTTAAGAAAGCTAATATCTATGCACCTATATCAGGAGTAGTAGATATGGAGTTTTTGAAAGCTGGAGAATTAGCTGCGCCAGGTGCTCCAATCGTACAGATGTTCAATCCAAATAAGTTGAAAATTACAGCTGATATCCCTGAGACATATCTTGGTAAAATCAAAAGAGGTGATAAGGTAGAGGTCAGCATCCCCGCAATCAATCAGGAAATGACTAAGAAAATAACTTTGCTAGGTAGAACTATAGATCCAAGTAATAGAACATTCAAAGTCGAGGTAGCAACCGATAGTAAAAAAGGAACAATAAAACCAAATTTACTGGCAGAATTAAAATTCAATGATTACTCTAAAAAGGATGCGATAACAGTACCTCTAGAAATAGTACAGCAGGAAGTATCTGGCAAAAAATTTGTCTATACAATTACTAAAAAAGATGGAAAAGAAGTAGCGATCAAAAGTTATGTGACCACTGGAGAAGGATATGAAGGAGATATAATCATAGAAGAAGGTCTCATAGCCGGAGTTCAGATTATCATAGATGGAGCTAGAAGTATATCTAATGGTGACCCTGTCAAAATAATAAACAAATAAACCCCAAAAACCATGGAAATAATAAAAGATAAACTCCGAGAGTTTGGGTTAAGTTCGTTCGCTGTGGACAACGCAACAAGTGTATTTTTAGTAGCATTGATGATCTTCTTATTTGGAATATCATCATATACAAGCATTCCCAAAGAGCAATTTCCCGAAGCGTCTCTACCAACAGTATATATCAATACACCTTACTTCGGTAACTCAGCGGAAGAAATAGAAAACCTAATTTCTCGACCTTTAGAGAAAGAAATAGAATCTATCTCAGGATTGAAAAAGGTCACTTCGACTTCTATCCAGGACTTCTCAGTGATGATTGCTGAGTTCGGTGCTGACCTAGAGATAGAAGATGCCGTCAGAAAAGTAAAAGATGCCGTAGATAAGGCGAAACAGGAATTGCCGAATGACTTAGATCAAGATCCAGCGGTATTAGAAATTAAGTTTTCTGATATTCCTATCGTATCGATCAATGTATCTGGAGAATACAGCCAAGATGACTTGAGAGAATATGCTGAATATGTACAAGATCGTGTAGAAGCACTCAAAGAGATTAATAAGGTCGACCTCAAAGGTGCACTAGAAAGAGAAGTACAAATCAACGTAGATCTCAATAAAATGCAATCTCTTAAAGTCTCATTTGGAGATATACAGAATGCTATACAATCCGAGAACCTAACGATGAGTGGAGGTGAAATGGTAAATAATGGATTCCGTCGAGCACTGAGAGTCGTAGGTCAATTTGATAATGTGGACGAAATGCGAAATATCATCGTAAAAAGTGAAAATCAAAGGCCAATTGTCTTAAAAGATATTGCAGAGGTAAAGTATACATTCGAAGACCGAACATCATATGCTAGGTCTGATGGTGATCCAGTAATCTCACTTGACGTAATAAAAAGAAGAGGGCAAAATCTACTATCTGCGGCAGACAAAATTAAAGTAATCATTGAAGATGCTAAGAAAGTACTGCCTTCTGACCTTAAAATTAGTCTATTTAATGACCAATCAGAAAACACGAGAAATCAAGTAAGTAATCTTGAAAATTCTATTATCTCAGGAGTCATCTTAGTGATCCTCGTATTATTATTCTTTTTGGGATTGAGAAACGCTGCCTTTGTCGGATTGGCTATTCCACTGTCTATGCTTATGGGTATTCTGTTCCTGAATATTACAGGTACGACACTGAATATAGTAGTATTATTTTCTCTTATTCTGGCCCTCGGGCTACTGGTGGATAATGCTATTGTAGTGGTAGAAAACATATACCGATACATGCAGAATGGCTACAGTGGACCCGATGCCGCCAAATATGGTGCAGGAGAAGTAGCATGGCCGATTATTGCATCTACAGCTACTACGTTAGCAGCATTCTTACCTCTTGCTGTATGGCCTGGAATCGTAGGAGAGTTCATGAAATACATGCCTATCACATTGATTATAGTATTGTCTTCATCATTGTTTGTAGCATTGGTAATCAATCCTGTGTTTACAGCCACATTTATGAAAGTAGATGAGATGGCGGAAAACAAAGGAGAATATAGAAGAAAGGTAAGGAATATAATGATTGGTGCAGTCGTCCTTCTTCTCATATCCATAGCAGGAGCTATATCTGGTAATGATACAATCAGAAATCTTTTTGCCTTCGCAGTTGGATTAGTTTTACTTAACTTCTTCATTCTTCGCCCCTTATCATTTCGATTTCAGAATGGCGTATTACCTGTCTTAGAAAATGGATACAAGAAATTTATCTCTTGGGTATTGAATGGCGTTAAACCATACTTTATATTCTTTGGGTCATTTGTACTCTTATTTGCAGTAGGTCTATTGATTTCTATTTTTCCACCAAGTATAGAGTTCTTTCCATCTGCAGACCCTATCTATGTGAATACATTCGTAGAACTGCCAATGGGTGTCGATATAAAAACGACTAACGAGATCGTAAAAGATGTAGAAAAAGACATCACTAAAGTATTAGAAGATAGGATGCAGATCGTAGAAGCTGTATTAACTCAAATTGGAGAAAACACTTCTGACCCTAATGAGCCTCCTGCGCCTGGTGTAACGCCAAACAAAGCAAGAATCACAGTAACATTCGTACCTAGTAGTGAAAGAGGTGAGCTTAGTACTAAGGATATTATGAACGATATCCGAACTGAAGTAATCGGAAAATACTCTGGAGTCCAAGTCATTGTTGCGCAAAATGCGAATGGCCCACCAACTGGAAAACCTATTAATCTCGAAATCAAAGGAGAGAATATAGACTCATTGATTCTACTATCTGATAGAGTCCAAGAGTTTATGAACGAACTCAATATTCCTGGGATCGAAGAATTGAAAAAAGATGTTAAAATAGGAAAGCCAGAGCTTTTAATAAATATCGATCGTGAAGCTGCACGTAGATATGAGTTGAGCACATTTAGTATTGCAAATGCACTGCGTACTTCTGTATTTGGTAGTGAAGTGAGTAAATTCAAACAAGGGGAAGATGAGTATCCGATAATGGTTCGGCTTTCTGATGAGTACAAAAATGATATTAATAAACTCATGAACCAGAAAGTAACTTTCCGTAATCCAACAAACGGAAAAATTGTTCAAGTACCTATCTCGACAGTCGCTGACTATGAATATAGTTCTACTTATAACAATATCAGAAGAAAAGACGGAGAGAGAGTGATCACAATATTCTCTAATCTATTAGACGGATATAATGCGAATGAAATCGTAGCGGAATTACAATCCAACTTGGAAGACTATGATTTTCCAGATGGATATACATTTGAGTTTACAGGTGAGCAGCAACAACAAGCGGAGGATATGGCTTTCTTAGGAGGTGCGTTTATATTTGCTTTGTTCTTGATATTTATCATTATCGTAGCGCAGTTTAATTCTATTATCAGTCCGTTTATAATACTCTTAAGTATCTTATTCAGTACGATTGGGGTGATGTTAGGTTACTTCCTCTCTGGTATGACTTACTCTGTGATTTTCTCCAGTGTAGGTATCATATCTCTTGCAGGAGTTGTTGTGAATAATGCCATCGTACTCATTGATTATATCAATCTCCTCATACAGCGAAAGCGTGAAAGTATGGGTATAGATGACATGTACAATATGGACAAACTTGATGTTAGAGATGCAATCATAGAAGGTGGAGCAACGAGATTGAGACCAGTTCTCTTGACCGCAATCACAACTGTACTTGGATTGATTCCTTTGGCAATGGGTATCAACTTCAATTTTTTCACATTGATCTCAGAACTTGATCCTAAAATCTTCATCGGTGGAGACAACACTGCACTTTGGGGACCTATGTCATGGACGATTATCTATGGACTTTCGTTCGCTACTTTTTTGACTTTGGTTGTAGTCCCAGTTATGTATTGGCTGGCGTATAGAATGAAGTCTACGGCAAAAAGGTTGTTTAGCTCGAAGCCTAAGGTAACAGAAGGATAGATTAAAATAAGCTAATAAATTGAAATTTAAACCAGTAATATTCGTGAGGATGTTACTGGTTTTTTTGTGTTTAATCTTTGGGTTGGAGTTTTATTGTGAGCTTAGCTAGAGTCAATTTAATGCTAGATGTGTTCAACCCTTTCTCCTGTCCTTCCCTTTCAGGGCAAGATGTTATACCGATTACTATTGAATTTGCCGCATACATTCGTCTGCAACATTCGATATCGGGTGTTTGCTGCGCATCGAGTGTTTTCTACAAAAGCCATCTCTTTTACCATCCCTCTCATCTCGGCATTTACCAATATCCTTATGCGGCAAATTGAAACACAATTGGTATTACTGTATTGGTTAGCTGATAAATTGAGGTGCGTTATTTTTTTGTGTGGCGACTATAGTCGCGTAGCGTTAACCCACAAAAAAAATCCCTCTCCAACAATGTCGAAGAGGGCGAAACTTAAAAATTTTAGGTGTTTTTAAGTGTTAAAGATTTACATTAATCCCTTTATTATGTCTTCCTCTGATATACCTTCCGCTTCCGCTTTATAGTTTACCACTACTCTATGTCTGAGTACGTAGTTCGCTATAGCTTTCACATCTTCGATATCTGGAGAATATTTTCCTGAGATAGCGGCATGGGCTTTTGCACCCAAAACTAGATATTGTGATGCTCTAGGTCCCGCTCCCCAACTTATATATTTATTTACAGTTTCTGTTGCCATTGCTGTATTTGGTCTTGTTTTACTTGCTAGAGATACTGCATATTCTAATACATTATCTGCGATAGGAATTTTTCTTATCAGTTCTTGGAAATATAATATCTGATCTCCAGTCAATATAGTTTTCAATTCAACTTTCTTGTTTGAAGTTGTACCCTTCACTACAGCTATTTCCTGCTCATAGGTTGGATAATCTAATGGAATATTGAACATGAATCTATCCAATTGTGCTTCTGGAAGCGGGTATGTACCTTCCTGCTCGATCGGGTTTTGTGTAGCCAATACGAAAAACGGCTTATCCAAAATATGTCTTACTCCACTAATAGTTACCGATCTCTCTTGCATTGCTTCTAGAAGTGCCGCTTGAGTTTTTGGAGGTGTCCTGTTGATCTCATCCGCTAATACAATATTAGAAAACAAGGGTCCTTTATTGAATTTGAATTTTCTATTCTCATCTAATATCTCAGCACCTGAAATATCAGAAGGCATCAAATCGGGAGTAAACTGAATTCGCTTAAAGTCTAAATCCAACACTTCTGAAATCGTACTTACTAGAAGCGTTTTTGCCAATCCCGGAACACCTACTAACAAACTGTGTCCATTACTAAACAGGGAAAGGATAACTGTTTTGACAACATCATCTTGTCCAACTATTACTTTTGCTATCTCCGCTTTCAAATCCTTATACGCTTTTGCCAACGCATCTACCGCTTCAACTTCTGATTTATATTGCATTCTGTTTTGTATTAAAATTAGAAACACGTGGATATAAGCCCCCGATATCTTTAAAAAGTGTGTAAAAATATAAAATAACGCTTTACAAACGAGATATACAACAACTATGTTTTCGAGTAACAATAGTTTAACCTATTGATACTGGCGAATTAAGTAGATTTAATGTAGGATCTTCATCAAAATTGTAAGTTCATCTAATATTCTGATATATTCGCCACTCCAACACAAGAAGTCGCACAAATAAAATGATATTGTATTAGAATTGCAGTGGCCTCATAATATTGCAATCTTAATTTCATATCAAAACAAACTATTTAACTATGAAACATATTTTTGGACTAGCTTTTATTGCTTGCATTTTCTTAACCTCATGTTCGACATCAATTCTAGAACCAACTATTGAAAAAATAGAGAATGTAGATATTATAGAGATGTCTAAAAGCAGATTGGAATTGAATGCATCCATGGTACTCAAAAATCCAAATGGATTCTCTCTTGATCTTGCTAAGGCTAATATAAAAGTGTACGTCGATGATATAGAGCTGGCCACAATAGATCAAACATTCGATACATCAATGCCGGCAAATGAAAATTTCAAGATGCCGATTAACATCAAAATGGATCTCGATAAATTATACAAAGCTAATCCTATAGCAGCTATTGGTAAAGGGATGCAGATTATGTCTGATAAAAAGCTGATGGTAAAATTCAAAGGAACAATTGATGTCGGTAAAGGAATGGCTAAAATATCCGTTCCTATCGATCAAGAGGAAATGGTTTCTTTCTAAATGAGCACTAAATATCTGTTTTGATTGAAATTAAAAAGCCTGGACTATATACCTCTCTACAAGATCAAGGAAGATATAAGTGCAGCCATCTTGGCGTTCCAACTTCGGGTGCAATGGATGCTATTACTGCGTCTGATGCCAATAGAATGTTAAATAACAATCTAAAATGTAGTGTGCTAGAATGTACCATTATCGGTCCAGAAATGGTATTCCATAAATCCACAGTGATTGCAATCACTGGTGCTGTTATTCAACCATTCATAAACGGTAAGCCTTCTTACATAAACAAGGTGCTAAAAATTAAAGCTGGCGATACGATCTCATTTGGTAAGATTGTAAAAGGGGCAAGATTTTATATTGCTATTCGCGGGGGCTTCAAGGGGCCAGAAATATTAAGTAGTCAATCTGCATGCATCACAAGTTCTATTTTGAGAATTGTAAAAAAGGGCGACCAAATTGAATATGCTGAGTATGATGGCTATTTCCAACAACCTTCACTGCTGCTTAGGAAGGTTGGAAATAAAAGAATCAGTGTACAAAAAGGACCAGAATATACGTTGATAGAAAAAATGAATCCCAATATTAGAGAGATATTTCAGTCGTCTTTTGCCATAAGACAGGAAAGTAATCGGATGGCCTATAGAGTCCGTCACGATATAAACCTTATCCACGATTCAAGCATCATGTCTTCCGGCACTATCCCTGGATCAGTGCAACTTACACCAGGTGGCGATTTGATATTACTCATGAGAGATGCACAGACAACTGGTGGTTATCCCCGCATTTTGCAACTTACTGAAGATGGGATTTGTGATTTGGCGCAGATGAAAGCTAGGGAAAGCTTTCATCTGAATCTCTTTAACCTCTCAATCTAAATTCCAAACGCAATAAATAGACTAAATTTATGTTTTTTCCTATTTATTGTCCATCACAAAGAGGGGTGTTGTCAGTTACGGTTAGTATCGTATTACAAGTCGAAGAATTTCCATTAATATCCGTGCCATATATAATTATGGGAATATTACTGCCATAATTATTACAATGATAATTTTGAATTGTATCGGACAGATCTATTGAAAAACTATAAGTTGTATTTAATTCACAAGGATGTGATTCTATGTCTATGAAGTCGGAAGCAAGAACGCTGGCATATCCACCTTCATCTGGGTTGCCGTCATTGTCCAAATCTTGCAAAGTCAAATTTACAGAGAGCGTCGAACACGAAAAAGATGGGGCTTGGGTGCAACAAACAGCAGGGTTAGAATCATTTACAAAATTGGACTCTTGCCCAGTTAGAGCAAAACCATTTAATGACGAATCGTAACCATTCGAAGTCTTATCAACAATCTCCAATGTAGAAGTATTATCCCCATATGGCACATGATTATTAAAATCATAATATATTGTTGCATCTGAACTCACATCATATTCGCTACAAAATAGAGTGTCAGTTACATATTCATCCGATTTGGCATTACTAAACATGTAAAATTCATCGATATCACCATCCCAATAGTGTCCTAAACCTCCACATGCACATCGTCCTAAAAATATTTCATCTCCCCAATCAGTATCAACACCAGTGAAGCTGTTTTCCAAAGTACCATCAATAAATATTTTCAAATTGTCAGAATCCCGAACAACGACCACTTGGTGCCATTTGCCATCGTCTAAAGTAGGTCCAAAAGTATTTGTTGAATTATTTTTCTCATACATCCAAACATTGTTGGAATTTACCGCTACTCCAATCTCAAACTGTTGACTCCCAGGTTCGGAGATTGACAGTAGTCTATTGTCGAATTGAGAATTATTAGATTGATCCATCCTAAACCACATAGAAATCGTAAGATCACCTTGTGCAGAATATGCCGGTAGGTTCACAAAATTATTTATACCATCAAAATTTAATGAAGTTTTATCAATACACCCATCAGTATCTACTTCCAAATAAGAATTTAGCAAAAGATTGTTTGAGCCTTGGATTATTTCTACTCTTGGAGCATGAAGATAGATACTATCCTCACTTCTTAAATTACCATTTGCAATTATAAGTTCGTTTGCATAGTAGTCACCTGGAGCTAATGAATCAATAGACAACGTAACTACATCGTTACAGCAACCACCGTAAGAATAATTACAAAAATCCTCCCAAGGTTCATTAAAATTATTGCCATAGCTGACTTTATCGTTTGACACTGTAATTATCGTGTTACCACAAATTCCTCTTAGTGCTTGATCATAACATCCAGTTAGTTCGTTATTATTGACAGTAAAAGCATTCAATTGAGAAATATTTCCATATTGAAAAGGTATCTCACCTGAAAAATAATTATTATCAAATCTTATGTCATGAAGATTTGGCTGTGCAGGTCCTAATATTGGCAAAGGTCCAGTCAAATTATTACTTGGCACATAGAACGTTGCTAATAATGTCATGTTTGTGAAATCTGCAGGAACAGATCCCGAAACCTGATTTCTCCCAATTCCAAAATGAATAAGATTGAGTAAAGAAACATCAGGAATAGGGCCGCTTAAATCTGGCGTATTGTTATCATAATCACCATTTACATTGAACCAGGTTAACTCGGAAAAGACATTTAAAGTTGTTGGCATAGTGCCTTCCATATTGTTATTTGGCATATATATTTGCGCAAGTTTATTGTTGATATTACAAGTTAAACCAAACCAAGGAGTGCCATCTACAAGTCCACAAGGATCACAATCTTCAAACCATGGATTTATACCATCAACTGTATTCTGCCAATTCGGACCATCCGTACTGTAGTAGAAGTCAAATAGAGCATCATATTCGGTTTGGGGTAGAATGTAATCAGCTTGTACACAACAAGGCATGCAATATGCTCCTCCACAGTCAATGTTAGTTTCATCACCGTTTAGAATACCGTCAGAACAAGATTCACATGATCCATCATTAAAATTTGCAGATTGATTATAATTATAAGAGCCACACTCATCACACCCCGGTATTTTATGAAATGTATTTGCTTGAACAGAAGATAAAACAGTTAAAATTTCACCGCTTAATTGAGTACTAGAACCAAGTAAATCATATTCAAATACTCCATTAGAAGCAAAACAAATTAATGATTGATTATTATAATTAATATGAGAACTGATAATTATACCTTGAATTCCAGATTGCAATATTATTAAACTTGATCCGTCAAGGTTACATTGGAGAAGATTTCCATTTATACCATCAAAAGCATAAATTTTTGATACTTCCTCATCCAAAGTAAAATCTGTAATTAAACCTGAAATTAATTGTTCTTGATTCGTGCCGTCTAGGTTACACCTAGCTAATCCATTTTTATAAAATAAAATCTTTTGATTTTGTTTATCTAAACCTAGAGATCCATCCATATTTGGAACACTTAAAACAATTTCAAGATTTGAACCATCAAGGTCACATTTAAATATGCCTTCCAAATTTTCATCTAACATTGTATTATCAGGAAGATGAAAGTAAATTTTATTGTCAAGGTCATTTACCAACAACTCTGACCCTCCCTGTATTATAAAATTACCCGTATAGTTTGGATATGTATCCAACCCATCTATTATTATGGAATGATTATCTCCAGTAAAATTGATACTTTCAATTCTAAATTCATAACTATTATTTATCTGATCTTTTTTTACAGTCAAAAAATAAACTAACTGATTATCTCGGTCCACACTAAGAGAAACAACACCTCTATCAGAATTAAATACCAGTTCCTCAATCTCAAATGCACTATTATAACTATGTATTTCACCTAAAGTATTTGCACTAAAGTATTTGTAACATTTATCAAATGGAGGCATTGAGTTTGAGCAGTCTAAATAATTAAATCCAAAATCCCAATTATAAGTTGTAATTAAATTATTACGAGCAGAATTTCCGAAACAATACGAAAAATTGTTTGCCCCTATAATCAAGTTGGAGTTTAAACTAGGTAAATTATTCCATCCTATAAGAAGTTTATCATAGTTTAATGTTGATGTAGCTGTTCCATTAAGAAATCCTGAAAAATCTAATACAGCCGAAACATTCCAATTACCTAAATCTGAATCAAATAATAAGCACCCCGCAAATGTAGAAGACATATCAATGACCAAATTTACATCCCATGCACTAAGATCACTTTCAAATTGTATGCAATTTGCAAACATATTAGAGAAAGTAATTGCGCTGCTGACATCCCATAAACTTAAATCACTGTTAAAACTTGAACAGTTTCCAAACATAGCTTCAAAATCCTCGCCTGATGAAACGTCCCAATCCTTTAAATCACTACTAAATGATGCGCAACCAAAAAAAAGAGTTTTAAATGAAATAATGTTAGAAACATCCCAATCTGACAAATCACCTGTAAATCCATTTGCTTGCCAAAACATTCCCTCAAGGCTGGTCACTGAGCTAAGATCTGGAGTATCTGAAGCTAAAACAACAAGATTATTACAAGACATAAATGCAAATTCCATAGATTGCCATGCTATTTCTCCCCATTGATCCACACTTAAGATTTTTTCATTAACACTTGAGCTAGGAAATTTTATTCTAGGGAAATCTCCTCTGATTGCAATTTGATAAGTTCCACTACTGGCATAGGTATGTGTAATATTCCCTGTGACCCCAAAATCATCATATACACCATCATTCTCCCAGTCAATATCATAGAGGTAGCCTGTTCCTAATGTTGGTATTGTAATTTGATTATTTCCCGATGTCCCCGGATTATCGGTTTTCCAAGTAGTAATAAATGGATCCTGAGCAACCAATAAAGATGTAAAAAATAGAAATATAAATAGAGTGTGTAAACTTTTATTGAGTGTCAACATGAAATTAATTTTGGCTTTTGAACATAACTTAGGTTGTTTACAAACATATAATTTTTCGTTGTATAACATCTACACAACCTTCCTACTGGTCACTTTCAACTTCCAAACGGTAAATTCTAGCCCAAAAGAAAAAAGCGAGCTCATCCCGGAGCCCGCTTTCTAACAGTAATCTTAAAACGTTCTTACTTCTTAATTTATCTTCACCATCTTTCCTATTTTGGTTATGTTATTAAATGTGATTTCGTAGAAGTAGATACCTGGCACAGTAACTTGATCCTTAGTAATGACAATCTCGTTATTTCCGATATTCATCACTCTATCATTTTCTAGGATTGTTCTACCTTGACTATCTTTCACTTTATAGTTGACCGCTCCATTATCTGGTAATTCTACTTTGATTGTGGTATTATCAAACCAAGGATTTGGAGTATTAATGTGTACAATAAAGTCACTTGCAATTTGTATTCTGTTTCTCCATTCGATAGCAAGTGGAGAAATTTCCAATTTAGCTCCTAGATAAACCTCAGACTGTAATCCTTCAGTATTTACCTGAATCATCCCAGATAACTTCCCATCTCTTTTTGCTTTCAACTCTGCAACAAAAAGAGTAGATCCTTTTTTGACCATTTTCCCTTTTGCCGTTCCTTGACTTAGCTTAAGTGCCGCATTCTCGATATTGATGTTAGACCCATCTATATTAAGCACACTACTTGTGATGTTTACCACTTCTAGTTGATCTAATACTAAATTAACCTGTAAGCCATAAAGATCCAGTGACTGCTGATTTGTAAATTCGACTACATAAGTTTCCCCTTTTACAACCAATCGGTCATCCATCTCAAATACAGATTGCTCTGATGATCTTGTTTCACTGATATGATCTGATAATAATCCAGAAACAGCATTGCCGTTGACATCACCGATTTTCACCCCTATGAAGTCACTCCACTTATGATCTTGAATATCGATAATATCTATCTCTTCCTCAAAGTTTGTAAGCCAAGGATCCGTTGGATCTTCGAATATGTGTGTTTGATCTATAAATCTCCAACTTGTGTTGTGTGCAAACTCGTTATCCACTCCAAGTATTAATTTTCTCAATGCTAATAAATCAGATGCCGATAACTTATCATCTCTGTTGATATCCCCAGCAATGATCTTATATGGACTGTCTAAATCGGCAAGTCCAAGAACATGACGTTGAATCATTACCAAATCAAGGGTAGACACACCATTTCTATGATCATAATCCTTTGATGGATTGATAATATATGAGCTTCCTGTAGGCATATATGGGAAAGCATATAGTCCTTCCTGATTCGTCATTGACATAGTATACTCTGCCCCTTCTAGGCCTACTTCTACTTCTTTTATTCTATCATTATTTTCTGTATAGATTCTTCCTGTTACTGTTACACCATCGATCAATTGTCCATTGTCTTGGACATCTAAGAATGTCCTGCAGTAGTCGGATCGACCCATCTCGTCTGTAACCCATAGCTGAACTTCTTGTAGTTCGGCAACATGATCCACTCCAAATGTTCTTAGTGTATCGTCAAGATCAGCTGAGAAGCTCAATTGCACAGGTACGCTACATGCATGATAACTGCCCGCATCGAAGAAGTCAGGCGTAAGCATTGCAAACTTGCCCTCTATAGTCCCATCACCATCGATATCCATTAGATTGATATTCACACTCAAACCACTCAAGCAATATGGGGTAGGGTTCTTGCAACTTTCTACGGTTAATAAGGTAGTTCTAGATGCTTGATTGCCACATCTATCTTCTGCAGTATACACGATTCGGTATGAACCTAGATCGTAATATCTTTTTGCATCATGGCTCAGCCCTTGGAAGATACTCACATCATCACTGATATCAGCTGTTCCTTTCGTGTCGAATATCTCATGTGTACGAAGTACCTCTAAGGGATCCGTACATGCATCCCGCGATGTAGCTGTGAGACTATCTACAGTTATACCTCCACAATCAGTAGCGAAGCTACATATTGTTCTATCTTCTGGTACTGTGAGAAATTCTGGACCATCCGTATTTACGACTTTGATCGTCTGCACAAACTCGAATGGGCTCGTAACCGATCCTGGGCCATCATCAATACACCAATCTACTACTCTGAATGTCCTCAATATCTTAAGGCATGCTCCATCTGCAGAGAATGGGAAAGTATCATTTTCAATATTGATGCCTACCTGCTGACATACACCATCTGGTATGATCGGTAAACCAGTAGCACTCGGATCGATAGCGGAAACTCCGCAACCTTCTACCGTAACTTCAGCCATTGGTGGCTCGATATCAGAATATTGTAATGGACTGCCATTTCTAAATGTAATCCGTTGTGTACAGAAGTCGACTTGTGTGCCTACAGCATTGATCAATCTGATCTCACGTATCAATATTCCTGAGCCGCATGAGTTGAGATCTCCTATAATTTCTTGTCTGATCTCGTTGGCATCTGGACAATTATCCAAGAAAGTAACTTCTCCGAAGAATGCATCAAGGTTTTCAGGATCAAAAGCGAAATTACACTCTACCTCCATCTCACCAGGACAGATCAATTGTGCATCTACCTTGTCTTGAACTTCTACCTCTA
>CALKXE010000104.1 GCA_938003955.1 uncultured Saprospiraceae bacterium
CAATTAAGAAACAGATGAGTGATAAAAATATAAAGAGTACAAATACCATATCAATCGATGTAAGTCTAAATGAGGATAAGCATCCTGTAGCTTTGCACTGGAACAGTACAGCCAATCCAGAAGGAACACCAAACAAAGAAAGCAAAGCTATGTTGCTATCATTGTTTGATAAAGACCATTTGGATACCTACAAGATTGACCTTTGGACGAGTGAGATGCAAGTTGCAGAAATGGATAGGTTCATGTTTCAAACATTGAAGGCATTAGCTGATACTTATTTCAAGGCAACTCGTAATCAAGAGTTAGCAAATGATATGCAGCGATTTGTTCAGTATTTCGGAGAAGAAACTGAGATTGTAGCAAAAGGAGAATAATTTGCAGTTATCTGACTTCTATACCGACACAGAAGGATTTGTAGCCTACTCAACAGAACATTTCTTGGGGGTATTTTCAGTTTTGTTGTTTGGCATTTGGTTTCTCTACATGGGTAAATACCGATGGAATGAAAAGCAACAATGGCGAAATGCGATCATTTTCACTGTGGTTCTATATGGAATTCAACTGTTCAAGACTTTTATTAGAATTTATCTTGGCAATTTTAATGCTGCGACTGATCTACCATTAGAGTTATGTAATATTATTCCAATATTAATGATCATTGCGTTATGGAATAAGTCTCGTTTGCTTCTCTCTGTTATTTTCTTTTGGATAATGGCAGGCACAATCCAAGCTAACATTACACCTACATTGCTCAATGTGTTTCCACATTATGAATGGATTAGATATTGGTTGATACATTCAGGACTGCCAATAATAGCTATATATTCATTTTACGTACTAGGCTATAGATATAATTTTAGAGATATAGTGAGATCAGCACTAGGAATGAATATAATTGCAGCGGTTATATACTTAATTAATATTTTTCTAGATGCAAATTATATGTACCTCGTCGCAAAACCACCGCCTGGCACAGTATATGACATCTTAGGTCCATGGCCTTGGTATATTGTAAGCTTAGAGTTTGCATTAATTATATTTTTTTCTATTGCATATTTACCATTTCGTCTTTATTCCTATTTACATGATCCGAAATAAGAGAATATGTATAGTTGGCCGATAAGTATTCCGAATTCAATCATTTGATCGTTCAATAATTAAGTAATTCGAACGTACCTTTGTAGTACGTTAAATTAAAGTAGCAGTATTGAAGTTATTAGTGATGTGTCCACGTTTCCCTTACCCGCTTGAAAAAGGGGATAAGCTTCGTGTATTTCATCAGTTGAGGTTTTTAGGACAGAAACATCAAGTTCTTCTCATTGCGATAACAGACGAAGAAGTTTCTGAGGAACATTTAGACATTGTAAAATCTTATGTTCACGATGTTAAAGTCTTTAGACTTTCAAAAGTACGACGCACCTTATCTCTGATGAGATCAATGTTCTCTAAAACTCCTTTTCAAGTAGCATATTACTATGATTCGAAAATAGCTTCGAGAATTACTATGATAGTGGAGAAGTTTGATCCGGATCATATTTACTGCCAGCTTACTAGAATGTCCGAGTACGCTAAAAATCTTCCTTTCCCAAAGACGTTAGACTACATGGATGCCTTTGGTGTTGGCATGGAAAGAAGGGCGGAAGTTGTGAGTGGCGTTTATGCATCTATCTATAAAAAAGAGGCCACGAGAATGAAGACATATGAGAATGAAATTTATACTTCATTTGACAATCATACAATTATAAGTGAGCAAGATGCGGAACAAGTAACTGATAATTCGATTCATATAATTCCTAATGGAATAGATACAGAGTATTTTTCGCCAATAGATTCACAGAAGAAATATGAAATAGGATTTATTGGAAATATGGGATATGCACCAAATATTGATGCTGCGGAATATTTAATAAATCGTATCCTTCCCTTACTAAAATCTAATATCAAAGTTATAATAGCTGGCGCTAGACCAGACAAAAGGGTAAAACAACTTAGCTCCCCAACCGTTACAATAACGGGATGGATGGATGATGTGAGAACTGCTTATGCCGAATCACAAATATTTGTTGCTCCACTATGGCTAGGTACTGGTCAACAGAATAAAATATTAGAAGCTATGGCAATGGGAATACCCTGTGTCACTAGCTCAGTGGTAAATAATGCCATAGGTGCAGAGATAGGAACTGAAATTCTTGTCGCTGATAACGAAGAAGAATTTGCCCTTGCAATTAATTCTTTAATGAATGATACCGAATTATATAATGGTATTAAAAGAAATGCGCTTACTTTTGTGCGAAAGCAATATAGCTGGGAACAAAGTGTTGACAAGCTAAGCCAAATAATGGAAGCACAATAGTTACTATTTTACTTGTAATAGAGTAAATATTAAGGTAAAATAAGATAGAAATAGACAATTAGAATATATAAAATAGATACATAATGGTTGCCACAGAAGAAACAAAAGATATCCAATTAGATACTATAGAAGATGCAATTCAGTCTATAAAAAATGGTGAGATTATCATTGTTGTGGATGATGAGGACAGAGAGAATGAAGGAGACTTTATCTGTGCTGCAGAATCTATCACTCCAGAAATGATAAACTTCATGGCTACTCATGGTAGAGGCCTGATTTGTACACCAATAGAATCGGAGAGAGCTAAAGAACTTGGACTCGAACTAATGGTAAAAACAAATACTGCACTCCATGAGACGGCATTTACTGTATCAGTTGACTTAATCGGACAAGGATGTAGTACTGGGATCTCCGCGTATGATAGATCGACAGGAATTAAGGCCATGGTAGATCCTGATATCAGAGCAGAAGATTTTGCTCGACCAGGACATATCTTTCCTTTGATTGCTAAGTCTGGTGGAGTATTAAGAAGAACTGGGCATACGGAAGCCGCTATTGATTTAGCACGTTTAGCAGGATTTTATCCTGCGGGGGTTCTTGTTGAAATATTAAATGAAGATGGCACGATGGCAAGATTGCCAGAGCTAAGAGTACTTGCAGACAAGTTAGAAGTTAAACTGATTTCTATCAAAGACTTGGTAGAGTATAGAATGCGTACCGAGCGTATCATTTCTAAAGAAGTAGAAACAGATATCAATAGTGAGCTATACGGTAAATTCAAAGTTGCTGCATATAAGCAAAACACTACTGATGATGTTCATTTAGCTATATATAAAGGTAACATAACACCTGATTCACCTACAGCTGTAAGAGTACATTCAAATACTGAAACAGGAGATGTTATCGGTCTATTATTCGATGGATATGCTGATAAACTTGATAAGGCTATGAAGATCTTATCAAAGGAAGAAAGTGGCGTATTCTTATATATGAGACATGGTGAAAAGGGCGATCAAATCATCCAGAAATTAAAATCGATAGATGAGGATCCAGATAATGATCCAGTAACAAGTACTGAGCAGAGAGATTTTGGAATCGGTGCACAGATATTAAGAGATCTTAACGTAGGGAAGATCAATCTTATATCAAGTAACGACAAGAAAAGAATAGGACTAATCGGATATGGTCTTGAAATAGTAGATCAAATAGAACTGAAGTAATTAGAAATGTCAAAAGAGGGAAAAGTCATATCAGAGGAGGAGTTAGCAAATTACCATGAAGTGATTAAGGTTATTGTAGACAAAGGCCAAAAGGTCGAGCGTCTCGATAAATACCTTATGAATAGAATGGAAAACCAAACTCGTAATCGACTACAGAATGCATGTAAAGCCGGATTAGTTAGGGTTAATGGTGAAGCTATTAAACCTAATTATAAAGTAAGGCCGCTGGATGAGATTCGAGTAATGATGGAGCACGCTCCATTAGGAGGTACAGGATTGATACCTCAAGAGATTCCGTTAGATATAATCTATGAGGATGATCATCTAATGGTTATAAATAAGCAAGCTGGCTTAGTAGTGCACCCTGGTGTAGGTAACTGGTCAGGGACTTTGGTCAATGGACTTGTTCATTATTTTAAATCAAAAGAGCTTCCTGTTATGGTTGGGAATCAACCAGATAGACCAGGTCTTGTTCATAGGATTGATAAAGATACATCTGGTTTACTCGTAATTGCCAAAACGGAAGAAGCGATAACTGGACTGAGTAAGCAGTTCTATGATCACTCTATTGATAGAGAATACCTTGCGCTAGTATGGGGTAATGTCGAAGAGCAGAAAGGAACCATCCATGGTAGAATTGCCCGTCATCCGACGAATAGAATGCAGATGTTTGTCTATGAGGACGAAGATGAGATTGGCAAAGATGCAACTACTCACTATGAGATACTAGAAGATTTATATTATGTCACTTTGGTGAAATGTAAGCTAGAAACTGGCCGAACACACCAAATCCGTGTACATATGAAATCAATTGGTCATACATTATTCAATGATTCAAGATATGGAGGTGAACGTATCCTAAAAGGTACTGTATTTACTAACTATAGAAGGTTTGTTGAGAATACTTTTGATTTGATGCCTAGACAAGCTCTTCATGCAGCTTCATTGGGTTTTGAGCATCCTATCACGAAAGAGAGAATGCATTTTGATTGTCCACTGCCTGAAGACTTTAGTGCGGCATTAGAAAAATGGAGAGGATATACCGCGACTAGAAAAGAATTAAAAGAATAATGACATTAGACCAAAGAATCGAAGTCTTAGATACACTTGGAAAAGAGATATTAGAGAGACCAGAATGGTTACAAGAAGCCGTACAAAAGGCGTACTATGCTAACAAATGGTTTACTGTAGATGAATCATGGAATGCACTTGAAGCTATAGCTACTCATTTTCTTTCAAAAGAGGTGCTATCAAAGTGGACTTCTAAATATGAAATAAAGGATATCACAGAAGCTAAGACTATCGGCTTGGTATTAGCCGGAAATATCCCATTAGTTGGTTTTCATGATGTATTGTGCTGTTTTATAACAGGACATAACACTTTAGCAAAGTTATCTGCTAAAGATGAAATACTAATGAAAGCCATAGTCGGCAGGTTGATTGAATTAAAGCCTGAAGTCAATAGTCGTATCTTGCTGTCAGAGAGGCTAAAAGGCTTTGATGCTATCATCGCTACTGGAAGTAATAATAGTAGCACATACTTCGAAGAATACTTTGGTAAATATCCAAATATCATACGTAAAAACAGAAATGCGATCGCTATAATAAGTGGTGATGAATCTGAAGCGGACTTCATTGCTTTGGGGCACGATATCTTTAATTATTTTGGTCTCGGATGCAGAAATGTTTCAAAACTATACGTTCCAGAAAATTACAAGTTTGACTTCATGCTTGGAACATTGCACGATCATTATAAAGAATTAGCAAACCACGATAAATACAGAAACAACTTTGATTACAACAATGCTTTATTTATGTTAAACAAAGTAAAGTATTTAATGAGTGGTAGCCTTATTATCACAGAAGCAGATGCTATTGCATCAAGAATTGCTACTGTTCATTACAGTTACTATAGTGACTTAGCTATCCTTGAAGCAGAGTTGTCAGACAGGAAAGAAGAGATACAGTGTATCGTTACTAAGCTAAGCCTTATGAATCATAGTACATTCTCATTCGGAGAGGCACAGAAGCCTAGCATCAGTGATTACGCAGATGGAGTAGACACTATGGAATTCTTAACTAGTCTCTAGGAAATAATTAAATATCAATGGGTAGCAAACAGGATAAAGTTGAGGATATAATTAATATTTTAGAGAAGTTGTATCCCGTAATTCCAATTCCATTAGATCACAAGGATCCATATACACTATTGGTGGCAGTATTATTATCTGCTCAATGCACTGATAAAAGAGTAAACATAGTTACACCCGATCTTTGGAAACTAGCTGATAATCCTCATGATATGATGCTGAAAGATGCAGACGATATCAAAGCAATCATAAGGCCATGCGGTCTGTCTCCTAGAAAGTCCAAAGCCATCCGAGATCTAAGCGAGATCTTAGTCAACGAACATAATGGTGAAGTCCCTCAATCTTTCGAAGCACTAGAAAGACTGCCAGGAGTCGGTCATAAAACAGCTTCTGTGGTTATGGCACAAGCATTTGGTGTTCCCGCATTCCCAGTTGATACACACATACAAAGATGTATATACCGTTGGTGTCTAAGTACCGGTAAAAACGTAGTACAAACCGAAAAGGACTGCAAACGATTATTTCCAGAAGAGAAATGGAATGATCTACATCTCCAAATCATTTTCTTTGGTCGAGAATATTGTCCTGCAAGAGGTCATGATCCT
>CALKXE010000105.1 GCA_938003955.1 uncultured Saprospiraceae bacterium
AAAAACATACTTCTTACTGGCGCCTCTAAAGGATTAGGACTACAAATAGCAAATACCCTGCTCAAAGAGGGCTATACTATTTATGCCGTCTCAAGATCTGAAGGTGGTTTGTCTCAACTGAGAAAGGAGTACCCGAATCAACTACATTTTATGTCTTACGATTTATCGGATGCTGAAAATGTTAAATCTACTATATTTAATACATGGTTAGATGGAATTCAACTTCATGCATTTGTAAATAATGCAGCAATGGCATACGATACTCTGCTTACGAATATGAATCTAGAAAAGGTTCTTCAGATGACAATGATCAATCAAGTAACACCTATGATATTGACGAAATTTGTCATAAGAAATATGATTCTCAATAATATAAACGGTTCAATTGTTCATATATCTTCTGTGTCCGCACATACGGGATATAAAGGCCTATCTATGTATGCAGCCACAAAAGGTGCACTCGAAGCATTTTCAAAAAATACAGCCAGAGAATGGGGAACAAAACAAATAAGGTCTAATTGTATTGCAGCTGGATTTATGGAGACTAATATGACTGAAATAATGGGTGCTGATGTAAAACAGCGAATATACAGAAGGACTGCATTGAAATCTGCCACATCTTTAGAGTCAGTTGCAGAAATGACATCATTTTTATTGTCAAACAAAGCACAATCGATCACTGGGCAAGTTATGCACGTAGATAGTGGTACCATATAAATGAAGGGAGTTCAAACTATTAATTTTAAGCACGCATATGATACTTATTTCCAAGAATGTAGTAAGAATTTAAATGCTAATATTTCAATCTTAGAAATTGGCGGTGGCGCCCATCCATCCATTCAAAATAGAGAAAATATAACTTATACTATAGTAGATCCCGATCAATCTGAGCTTAATAAAGCACCTGATGATGTTATCAAACTAAAAGGGATTGTTCAGGACTTAGCTTCGAATAAAAAATATGATCTGATCATCTCAAAAATGGTATTAGAACATGTTGAAGATCCAGACACTTTTCATCAAAGTGTGCTTGGCTTACTTAAGCAAGATGGAAAAGTCATCCATTTTTTTGCTGGTAGACATTCACTTCCCGCATTGGTAAACAGAATGCTTCCAGAATTTGTCGGCGATACGATTTTGAAGCTATTGAAAAACAGAGATTTGGAAGAAAGTCCTAAATATGAGGCTTACTATAGAAGAACTTTGGGTCATACTAAATCTCAATTAGAATACTTTGAGCGTCTAGGATATAAAATTGATTCCTATTCTTCTTTTGTTGGGCATAAGTATTTGGCTTCTATTCCAATTTTGGGAGCTATAGAAAAAGGATATACTAAATGTCTTACAATGATAGAAGCTAAGAAACTTGCTACTGTAGCGCTAGTCGTGTTGAAAAAGAGAATAACGAGCAAATGATAGAAAACAACACACCCAATTTTCTACCTGACGGTCCATGGACTGGATTCTATGAAGAATATGAAAAAGATGGTAACTTCCCTATGTCATGCACACTTACTTTTGTAGATGGCATTATTTCTGGGAGTGGATCTGATGAAGTAGGTACATTTACATTCTCAGGCACTTACACTATGTCTGACTATAAAGTTACAATGAGAAAAACTTATCACACACATTCGTTATTATATGAAGGTAATGCGGATGAAAATGGAATCTGGGGAAAGTGGTCATTTCCTGCTTTGAAATTTGTCTCAGCGGGATTTCATATTTGGCCCAAAAAAGGAGAAATGGAATCTATTAAGGAAGCATTAGAAATAGAGGAAGCAATCGAAGAATTATTAGAAGTGGAAGAACCAATCTCACTTTGACAATTGAGATAATATCTACAGTGCTTAGATACTGTATTATGAATCTTAAATAAATATAAACAAGCAGAAGTCACTCATTAGAGTGCAAATCCATAATAATGAACACAAATAACAATCACTACATAACAATAATGGCAGGTGGAGTCGGATCTCGGTTCTGGCCAGCATCCACAGAAGAAACTCCAAAACAGTTTCTAGATATTCTAGGAGTTGGAAAATCTCTAATCAGACTTACTTTTGAGAGATTTCTTAATCTAGTACCTGCGGAGAGAATACTCATTGTAACAAATAAGCAATACAAAAAGATTACGCAAGAGCATCTTCCAGAATTACCAGAGGAGAATATACTCTGTGAACCATCAAGAAATAATACTGGGCCTTGTGTAGCGTATACGGCGTTGCGTTTACAAGCTATGAACCCTGATGCTATTTTCGTTACCGCACCGTCGGATCATGTAATATTAAAAGAAGAAGCATTTTTAAATAGGATTAAAGAAGCGTTTGCATTTGTAGAACAAAATGATGCAATCGTAACATTAGGAATCCAACCAACGAGGCCCGATACGGGATACGGATATATCCAGATGGCAGAGTCTTCTGATTATCTGGATGGGCCCAAAAGCGTATCTTCTTTCAGAGAAAAACCTAACCTAGAAACGGCAAAAAAATATGTAGCCGATGGCAGCTACTTATGGAATGCTGGTATTTTCATTTGGAAAGCGAAAGAACTCCTAGCTTCATTCGATAAGAATGAGCCAGAAATCACTAAGGTACTGACTGAAGATACATCTCAATATAATTCAGAAAACGAACAAGCATACATAGATAGAGTCTATCCTAATACGCCTAGAATCTCTGTTGATTATGCAATCTTAGAACGAGCCGACAATGTATTTACTATACCTGCAGACATCGGATGGTCAGACCTAGGTACGTGGAACAGTCTACACGCCTATCTAGATAAAGACGATAATGATACGGTCACTCTAGGAGCAAAGACCCACCTCATTGATACATCAAATAGTATCATACGAACGGATAGTGATAAAGTAGTTGTAATAAAAGGTTTAGATAATTTCATCGTAGTGGATGAGCC
>CALKXE010000106.1 GCA_938003955.1 uncultured Saprospiraceae bacterium
TAGTAATTTAGGTTCTGGTTGGACAGCAAATGATCCAAATGCTACAGCAGGTGTATACAGTGGTATTTCCACATTTGGCCCATACGATATAAGTGGTGGAGATATTAACTTTAGTATAATAGATAATAATGATCCGAATTGTTCTGCAAGTATATCAGTAGAAGCTCCAATGACATGTTCAGAAGAATGCGACATAAGTGCGATGGTCTCTAATATTATCTGTAATGACAATGGTACTGATACTGATCCATCAGATGATACATTTACATTCGATGTTATAGTAACGGGTACTAATTCTGGGCTGAGTTGGTCCGCTAATGATGGTAATTCTACAACAGGTGGATATGGAGTCGTTGTTTCATTTGGACCATATAATATTATTGATGGTAACTTGAATATACAGATATTAGATATAGATAATAACATATGTTTTACAGCAATAACAGTGGATGCGCCAAATACATGTTCGGGAACATGTAGTATCGGTAATTCGGTGACAGACATTCTTTGTGATGATGCTGGTACACCAAGTGATCCATCTGATGATACATTTACATTTAATGTGACAGTAAGCGGAAGTAATTTTGGTAGTAGTTGGACAGCGAATGATCCAAATACTACAAACGGAAATTATAGTGAATTAGTAGGATTTGGGCCATATCCGATTCAGGATGGAAATTTAACATTCACGATTTCAGATGTGGATGATCCTTTATGTACGACAAATGTTCAAGTAGATGCTCCGATAACATGTTCGGATGCATGTGATATAACAACTACAATTACAAATATAATCTGCGATGACGCAGGAACAAGTGCTGATGCGAGTGATGATGTATTTACTTTTGAAATCACTGTCACCGGTGAAAATTTGGGAAGTACATGGTCTGCTACTGATCCAAATAATACAGCTGGCTCTTATTTTAATTCTGTATTGTTTGGACCGTATCTAATAAGTTCTGGTGACCTCAATTTTGATATTCTAGATGGATTGGATGGCGGTTGTCTTGAAAATATTAATATCTCAGCACCATTGGCATGTTCAAATCAATGTTTAATACAGACTACAGTTACTTCTATAATCTGTAATGATGAAGGCACACCAAATGATCCATCAGATGATACATTTACTTTTGAGTTATCAGCATCTGGTACTAATGTAGGTAGTGGATGGATTTCTGATGATCCAAATGCAATGACAGGAAATTATGGTGATAATGTAATATTCGGGCCATACCCAATCACAGGAGGAGATTTTGTGTTTAATTTGATCGATTTAGACGATCCATTGTGTTCTGTAGAAGTTACGGTCGTTCAGCCTAATACATGTTCTCCACCATGTTCAATAGAATATAGTATAAATAACCTTGCTTGTGATGATAATGGTACGCCAAATGATCCTGCGGATGATACTTATTCTTTTGGATTAATGGTTACTGGAACTAATTCTGGATCAGGCTGGTCTTCCAATGATCCTTTTAATTCTACTGGAATTTATGGGGTAGAGACGACTATAGGACCGCTCAGTATTTCTGATGGGACTCTTACATTTTCCATAACAGACAATAATATTGCTGATTGTAATGTGAGTGTTGACATTACGCCACCACTGCCTTGTTCAGGTACATGCAGCCTATCAAATAGTGTTACAAATATTGCTTGTGATGATGCGGGGACTCCAACTGATCCGTCTGATGATACTTTTACATTTGAAGTGACAGTAAATGGTCAGAATGCGGGCAGTGGATGGACTGCCAATGATCCAAACTCTATGACTGGAAATTATGGCGTTTCAATTACGTTTGGTCCATATCCAATTTCTGGAGGAGATATTGATTTCTTGATTTCAGATGTAGATGATTCCAATTGTAACACTATTATTAATGCTACACCTCCTGCTTCTTGTTCAGATACCTGTATAATAACGACTACTGTTTCAGAAGTGATTTGTAATGATAATGGCACACCTGGAGATTCTTCAGATGATACATTTACATTTAATGTTACCGCTTCAGGAGAAAATGTAGGAGGGGAATGGACAGCCACGGATGCAGACGTTACTAAAGGAATGTATGATAATGTAATCCCGTTTGGGCCATATTCGATCAGTGGTGGATCGATTAGCTTTTCAATAATAGACAATGATGATGCAGCATGCCAAAGTATAGTAAATGTTGATCCTCCTTCTGTTTGTTCAGGATGCTTACTTTCAATAAGTGCAGAAGTATTGAATGAATCTTGCTCTAATGAGAATGATGGATCGATCACAATAACACCAGAAAATGCGAATGGAATGGTTTCATACAATTGGAGTGACAATACATTAAATGGATCTTCAATAAATAACCTAAGTCCAGGATCATATTCAGTAACGATCGAAGATGTAAATGGGTGTATGGATACAATGGATTTTGAGATATTGTCAGGTATCACCTTTTCAGTAGATGTAACTGCTGATTTATCATCAGTCTTGATAGAAGAACCAGTAAATCTAGTTGGTACAACAACATTAAATGATTCCTTGATTGATATAGTGGAATGGACTCCAAATGAGACAGTAGATTGTATAGATTGCTTAATAACGATTGTAAGGCCAACTGAACCAACAATGTACACCTTGACAGTTATAAGTGTTGATGGTTGTGAAGCTTCAGATAGTGTGCTTGTAGATATTCGAAGACTTCCTCCTGAGCTCTATGTTCCAAATGTATTCTCTCCAAATGGAGATGGAGTAAATGATGTCTTTTATCCAGAAGGAAGTAAAATTGATATAATTAATTCAATGAAGATATATGACAGATGGGGTAATTTGGTTTACGATAAATCTAATTTCAGTCCTGGACGTGATTCAGGAGGATGGGATGGCTCTTTCAACGGGAAGTTAGTTAGACCTGGGGTTTTTGTTTATCATATTGAATTTACATCTATAGATGGAGTGTCAGGATCTAAAGCGGGTGATATAACTGTAGTGCGATAATAGTTCAATAAATCTTTTAATAAGAAGTGATAAAAAGCATAACAGTATATAAAATTATAGGTGGGGTATTTTAGTTGACGATAATCTAACTTCAGCCCTCCATGTGATACAGGGAATAGAATAGTTCATTTAATGAGGAGCTGGTAACTCCGGGTGTTTTTGTTTATCATATTGAATTTACTTCTATTGAATGGGAGACCGGAAGCAAATCGGAAGATATTACGGTCGTTCAATAGTTGGAATCGAAAATCAAATCCATAGTTACTTTAGTAATTTATGGGTTTGGTTTAAGATTTGATGCGACAAACTAGAATTTATTAGTTTCTTGAATTATAATAAATCTGATTTAGATTAATTGATTGTTTTTTGATTTTTAAGCTTTTGATTCAAATGATTATTATTGTTTCTTTATCTTCGTTGATTAGAAAACTAAAATAATATGTCTTACAAACTAATATTACTCTTGATACTTACTATTGAGTGTTTTGTTGGTGCATATTATATCTACTTCAAGAAAGGCAATAGTGCTCAGAGTGTCAAGATCCTTTCAACGATTTTAACAGTTTTAGGATTTGTTTTTTTACAAGCTTTTGTCAGTAATTACTTTGGGAGATCTAATTCTCACCCTTTATTAGTATTATACTCTTATTTGTTCTTTGTGTTTTGCGTTTTTTTACCACCTACTTATTATTTGTACGTAATTTCTTTGGTAAAAAAGCAAGATGAAGTCTTATCCTTAAAAAAGATTCAAGTTCATTATTGGCCTGCATTATTTGTATTCACGATCAATATGTTTTCTTTCATTGCATTATATATTCTAGAACCGGGTTCTCGGAATTACTTAATGTTAGAACAGATTGTTACCTACATTAATTTCGTAAGTTTATTTCTAATATTTTTACTTCAGAATGTATTCTACATTTATTTGTCGTGGATTTTCTATTATGAACAAAAAGCAATATCAGACGAGGCAAAAGCCCAAAGTACTAGTTTGACAATTAAATGGATTTTTACTTTTATTATGTTATACACTATTTTTATAGTGTCTCTTTATGTTTTTTTGACACCACTTCCTGGTAAACTACTATTTAGAATTTTCACTGTTATATACATAGGATTACTTATCTATTACGGAAGCAATAACTATCAGTTTATTGTTGAAAATACGCTCGTAAGAAACTTAGATAATGAAAAGTTGAGCAAGTTGAAAATAGAACTTATAAATGTGATGGAGAGAAATAAAATTTACCTAGAGGATGATCTAACTGTTACAAAACTAGCTCACAGTATTGATACAAACAGTAAATATCTTTCATATCTCATCAACAAGGAGTTTAATACAAATTTCTCTTCTTTTGTCAATGGTTACAGAGTTGATAATGCAAAACTACTTTTAAACGATCCATCTAATAATATTTACACGATAAAAACGATTGCAGAGATGACAGGATTCAAATCTAAATCCGCATTTAATGCCGCATTTAAAAAGAATACCAATCAAACCCCATCACAATTTAAGAATAGACCATAGTTTTTTGTACTGATTCAGTGTTTTGCTACAACAGAGCTTCTTCGTAAAGTTATAACTTCCTTAGTATTACGTGATTGAATAGCCTCATTCAAGAAGCCAACCGATTTTATAATTTAACCAAACTCACTCAATATGTATATACACGTTACAAAGATACGATCTGTATTAGGCTGTTTTTTGATACTAATTACATTTAGTTTAACTTCTCAAGTTACTGTGGCACCCTTAAGCTGTTATCCGCAATTTACTTCAGTTGCCGAGATGGATGCTGCGGCTGGTTTATCTGGAACTACACCGTTCGCTACTTGGAAAGGAGCATATGACTACGCTATTGCAAATAGTATTAGTACAATCGATTTTGCTGCGGGGACATACTTGCCAGGAGGTGTAAGTGGCCTTTCTTCTGACTGGGGAGATGCTTCAGGTGGTTTTGTTATTCCTGCAGGTATGACCGTTAATGGGAATGGAGCGGTCATCGACAATTCAGCAAATGCTAACGCTCTTGCATTCGCGACTATAGGCGGAAATAATGCAACGGTAGATGGTTTTACGTTTGTACAATTTACAGGAAATAATGCTGGCGCAGTGCTAGTGAGTGGAGGTTTAACTGGTTGGACAATTAGCAATTGTAATTTTGACCATAATGATTGGGCAGGTGATGGATTAGTGGTGAATCAAGGAGCAGGAAGCACAGGAACAATTACAGGTTGTAATTTTTACGGCCATGTTCAATCCACGGGAAGTGCCATGACAGTTAATGGAGCAGGAGGAGATTTGGATATTATTAATACCGTATATAGTTGTAACAGTAGGATAGTTGCAGGTGGCGCAGTAAGAATCTTAGGTGCAGCTTCTGTCGATTTTGATGGATGTACATTTGATGGGAACTTAACGAACTCTGCAAGTGGTGGTGCTATTTCCATTGAAGAAAATTCTGTGGTTACTTTTAACAATACAGTCTTTACTTGTAATACTGCTATTGTGAATGTCCAAGATGATGGAGGAGCAATGCATATTATTGAAGGATCTAATGTCACTATTACTGGCTGTAATTTTACTGGTAATGAAGCCCAAGATAAAGGAGGTGCTATTCATGTTGCAGGAGCTTCTGCTAGTCTTGTTACTTTAAATATTTCAGATACCGAGTTTCATAATAATGAAGCACAAACCGCTACTAGTTATGGAGGCGCCATGTATATTAATGATTTTAATGCCACGATGTCTGGTAATTACTTCGCGGGTAATCAATCTATTGGTGGAAACACGAATGGAGGTGGTGGCGGTATTTATATTTCCGCAGGAAACGGAACTTCTAGTTTAATTTTTAATAGCAATACTGTTACCGGGAATACTTCAGGTAATGGAAACGGAAATGCGATTAGAACAGAAATGGATTTTGAAGGTACAGGGAATAGTATTGCTGGAGATATTTATTCAGCATGCATCACTCCCGGTCCAGGTTTCTTTAATTATGCTGGAGATGATTTTAATGGCAGTTTAAATGCGTTATGGACGCCTAGTGCCGGAACCACGATGTCTAATAGTGGAGGAGACTATTTGTTCTTAGATCATAGTACTCAAGGCTCAGTATATTATGATGCCAGTGCTAGTCCAATGAATTCAACTTGTTCTTACAATACGACCTTAGGTGCTAATACAGAAACAATAACTTGGACTTTTACCATAAGTAATGCAACAGGTCTAGATGGTTTTGCTCCCAGTGTTGATGGAATGGCTTTCGTCTTGGGTGCTACAGATAGCGATTTTTTTGCAGCAACTACAAATGGTTATGCCGTTTTCTTCGATAGACTTAACAATACTGATATAGAATTAACACATTTTACTGGAGGCTTATCTGCTACAAATGCTACTGTAGTTTGTTCTAATACAAATGGTATTAGTTCTGGAAACTCTTCCGCTAGTGTAAGAGTTAGCTTTACTCCAGCTACAAACTTATGGACATTAGATTATGATTGGAGTAATGGAAGCAGTACAGATTTGGATGTTGATCCTAGAGGAGACAATGGAAGTTGTATGGGGCCTGCAGAAGTAAGTGTATCAGGTACAGATGCAACTTATACTGGTTCAGATTTGAAATTTACAGGATTTGCTATGTCAGGTAGTAATGGTACTCGAGTAGATTTTTATCATACACGTGTAGGAGATGGATGTACCAACGAAGCGGGGTGGTCAGGAGCTCCTGCTGTTGCAACTTGTTCAACTTGCCTTTCTACTACAAATCCTGCCGATGATTGTCAGGATCAAGGTTCTATCTCAGGAATAACTTTTGATGACTCTGCAAATGATGATGGAATTGACGATGGCACACCTTTAGCTGGTGTAACAGTAGAATTATTTAATTGTGATGGTACAAGTACAGGAATGATTGTAATTACTGGAGCGACTGGTGAATTCTATTTTGGAGACCTAGATAATGGAGGTTGTTTTTATTTAGCATTTACTCCTCCTGGAGGATATAATACAACTTTGATGAATGGTGCTGGTTCTACTGCTGGAAATGATAGTGATCTTAACCCTACAACTGGTTTGTCTCCTCAGATTACAATAGATACAGATAACAATAATGTTGATGAATCAGATAATATAAATAGTGCAACGCATTATGTTACAGTTGATGCTGGATTTACAACTTCTGCTCTTCCTGTAAATTATTCTTCTATTAACGTGACTAGATCAAATTGCAATTCTAGTTTAATATGGACGACAGCCTCAGAAATTAATAATTCTCATTTCGAGATTGAAAGAATGGTTCGCAGTTCAGAGTTTGAAACAATTGGTAAAATAATGAGTGAAGGCAACGGAACATTATCAAACAGATATTCATTTATTGATGAAAATCCGGACTACACTGATGTAAATTATTATAGAATTAAACAATTGGATCTTGATGGGAAACACTCTTTCTCTAATATATTTAAGTTGTCATTCGATAACTGTGGTGTTAGAAAGCTCGTAAATGAAGTTTATCCGAATCCATTTCAAAATTATATTGAATTAGAATTAAGTGGTGAAATATTGACGGAAGAAATCAATTATCAATTAATAGACATCACAGGTAAATTGATCCTAAACAGATCTGTTTCGACTAATGAATCATCAGTTAGAATTAATACTGAAGAACTTCAGGCTGGAATTTACTTTATAAGTGTAATGTCTAGCGCAAATACTATCGAAAGATATAAAGTAATTAAAAGATAAGATCCCATAAAACTAACATTAAGTTTGAAATGAGAAGGTTCACATGACATCCTAATGTTGATTAATAAGTTAAGACCTCAAGTGCTAATGTGCTTGGGGTCTTCAATGAACTAAGATTTAATAGGGTTGGCTCCCATTTTGAATTCTATA
>CALKXE010000107.1 GCA_938003955.1 uncultured Saprospiraceae bacterium
AACGATTTCACAAATCTAACGATTCAACAAATTCAACAATTCTATCCTTTAAAGATACTTCCAAACAGTGCTTTTGCACCCATGCTCAGAATATCATCCATTGCACTACCATCACCATCCTGATCAAGGAATTTTGTAATAAGGCTTGTATTTGTAGGAGATTGTCTGTTGAAGTTTTGTGTACCTCTAGTTACTAGATCAGCAAGTGATGTAGCATCCAAGTTATTAGTTTTCTTCTGTCTTCCTAACATTCCCATTACTACAGGAGCTAGTGACATTAACATCTGACCAGCTTGTGATTTATGTAGACCAGTTGCTTGTCCTAACATCTCTACCACTTGATTCTGTGATCCTCCTAGTAGGTGCTTTAGGATACCTGATCCGTTAAGCATGCTTGTGTTTTCTGCCTGTCTTGATCCACCTAAGAATCCAGCGATATCATCGATGATACTACCATCATGATCTCTATCTAATGCTCCAGCTAAGCCTGTCGCTCCGTCTGCAGTTGCTACATTTCTTGATATTGCATTTAGAAGTGTCGTAAATCCACCTTCTACTGCATTTTGTGCTTTCTCTTTGTCCTGAATTCCGAATTGGTTTGACATTTGCTCAACTAGCGTATCGTTGATCTGACCTTGGAATAAGTCTCTTAAATCCATGTAATTTTTTGTTTTAGTTTAATAATAGCCAAGTATAATATTGACTTCCAGTAAAATCAACATAGAATTTCATTCCAAGAGTTTCATATCTATCTAAAAATTTATAAAAAATTATAAATTTGTAATTTTCTTGTCTAAAAATGATCTCACAGCACTAAACGATACCGTTTTATCTTCGAAGTATTTATCAGCTTTAGCTATCTGATCTTGTGAAGCGTTCATATGAATTAGGATATTCTGAAGATGCATCTTCATATGTCCCTGCTGTATCCCAGTAGTAACCAATGACCTAAGTGCTGCAAAATTCTGCGCCAACCCAACTGTTGTGATAATTCCCATTAATTCTTCTGCAGATGGGCTCCCCAACATTTCAAGTGAGATCTTAGCCATTGGATGTAAATTAGTAAGACCACCTACTGTCCCGACCGCTAGCGGGAGATCGATCCAAAATTTAAACATTCCGTCACTAACATCACAGTAGCTTAAACTTTTGTACTTACCATCTTTGGATGCATATGCATGACCGCAAGCCTCTATAGCACGGAAGTCGTTTCCAGTAGCTAAAACCACAGAATCTATTCCATTAAATATCCCTTTATTATGCGTTGTCGCTCTATAAGGATCTATATGTGCGATCTTCACTGCTGTGGCAAACTTCTCTGCAAATTCATAACAATCAATACCTCCAGCAAACATGCCCAATTCTTCTATCTTACAAGATACACTAGCACGAATCATGCAATCAGGTGTATAATTAGACAGGATGGCCATAATAACTTGTACATCCTTATCAGCTTCCGCTACTTCATCATGATTTAGAATGAATGTCTTGAGCAAGTGACCAAATTTTTCTAGAATAGAATTAATGAAATTTGCACCCATAGAATCGCAAGTTTCGAATTGCCCTCTAATCTGGTAGTAGTTTTCTTCTTCGGATGTAAAATCGATAAGTTCTAGATTTACGATTCCACCACCTCTTTTACGCATGTTTTCTGTGAGATCACTTACTCCATCTATCAGATATGTTTCTATTACTGGAAACAATCGATGAACTAGATCACTACCTCCAGAAAATTTGAAATGAAGTTGCCCAACTTTTTTTGTGCCGAGCACCTCAGTCTTAAATCCACCTCTCGGCAGCCAATATTTAGCTGCGGCAGATGCTGCGGCTACTACACTACTTTCTTCTATGACCATCGGCACTAAATAGTGAACATCATTAATCATAAAATTGGGCGCCACACCATATGGCATTGGAAAATTACTAATCGTATTCTCGCTAAACCCATCAAGAACATCTTGCTTAGCATCTACACTATGCCAATATTCCTTCAAGACCTCGGACATTGAAGAATTATCATCAAAAAACTGTGCCTCTATCCAAGTCAACTTTTCTGACTTGGTCAATTTTGAGAATCCGCTTATGGTCTTATTATTATTCATCTGAGTAAGTAGTAGTGCTTTATTATTGGATTATCTAACGCTTAGAAATTGATGTGCCATTTGCAATCCGTTTATTTGAGATTCTATATGCTTCTGGAGTTTCTCATAGTCGTCCATAGCGTGCTTCAAAAACCCTGAAGCTTGACCGTATATCGCAGGATGATTGAGTTTTTCAGTAAGATAATATCCGTCAAGATAATCTACCACTCCTCCTGAAATTATGGTTTGTTTGCATTGAAATTGAGATGCATACTTATCAGACAAATCATTTGCCATGTGTACCATTTCCAATGCAGAATGCCCCACTTGAGCTAATCCTGTATATCTTTCTTTTTGATCTTCTGAAGCTCGATGTAACTCTAGTTTAGCGAAGTTTGTCCCTCCCCCCGCTGCAAAATCTACAGCATCTATTGGCAACTCATATAACGCCTGCAGAGATTTCGGACCCATTCCTTGACCTACTTCCTTGATGATAATACTGAGATTCTCATCAAGATCTATGACACGTTTGATAAGGTCTAAAGGTGATTCATGATAGATATCCCCTTCTGGTTGCAACCACTCTTGCAATGGATTAATATGTATTATAAGTCCATCCGCTTGTAGTTTTTTAACTAATTCTACAATCTGACTCTCCTTACTTGAAGCAAACAATTCTCCAATCTGAGCTATCCCAAGATTAGCATATAAAGGCTGATCTTTCATAAGTGATCTCATGTCAAAATCCAGAATTCGTTCGTCACTTTCTAAGAGCGATCTACATGAGCCTAGACCCATCCCCATACCATATTCTCCGCATGCTCTTGCTAGGTTAGTGTTTATTGTCTTGGCTAACCCTGTACCTCCAGTCATACTAGACACCCAAATAGGAGTATCGAACTTCTTATCAAGAAACGGGATTGAAATATCATGATCTTTTCTAGGGTGCCCATTCATGATAGGCTCATAGTAAAATCTACGATCTAATAAGTCATGACCTACTTGTGATCGGAATGCTAGATCGATATGATCTTTTTTACGTGATTCGGCAGTTGGATCTTTTTTCAGAACGCTAAGTTTTATTTGCTATTAATTATTAATCAAGATCATAACAAACATACTGAATTTATGTTGATCAGCGTTAATAGGCTGAAGTGATTTAAGAACTCCGAGTCTTACTGAGCTGTAAGTCTCGTAATTATAGACAAAGCTCATTTTTCATGCCATAGCTAGGCTATGACATGAAGAACAGCTGCAGATCAATGACTGCAATGCTTATAGTGCCAAGTGATGAGCGCGTTTTTAAATATCTTCATTAGTCGATTATGAATATTCAATTTGAATAGAAATATTCTCATATTGTATTCATATTAATATCTTTGATCTCAATCAAGTGTTTCTGCAATTATTTTAATTCTTGAGAACCCACGAACTCGGACCTATCTTCGTGCCAAAACTAGCATACTAAAACTTATAAAATGGGAAAATTAATATTAGCCTTTGTATTCATCTTATCGTCGTCTTCAGCATGGTCTCAGACTTCTGACAACCCCAATGAAGCTTACGAATACTTCAATGAAGCAATCGGATATTACAAAGCTAAAGATTATAGAAAGGCTGTAGTATATTATAGCAAAGCGCTAAAAGTAAATCCAGAATATACCAAAGCATATTACAATAGAGGAAGTGCTAAGATCAATGTCAAGGACTATGAAGGTGCTATACGAGATATGGATAAAACGATTGCATTAGATCCAGAATTTGCGAAAGCCTACATGTATAAAGGCTATGGATATATGAAGTTGAAAGATTACAAAAAAGCAGTCACTTCACTTTCTAAATCTATTGAACTAGACCCAATGTTGACCAAGGCATATGTGAATAGAGGAACAATACAGCTAAAAATAGAAAATTATGAGCTGGCCATTGAGGACTTTAGTTCCGCTTTGGATATCAAGCCTGAACAAGCAAGCGTCTACTTCAATAGAGGTATATGCTATCAACGACTTGATCAGATATCAGATGCAGTCAATGATTACACTGCAGCTTTAGATTACAAGGCAGGTTACTTACCTGCATATAGAGCAAGAGGTAAGGCGTACCTTAAACTTGAAAAATATGAAGAATGTATTTCTGACTTTTCTTCAGCATTAAAAAAGATGCCCAACAATGCAGAAATGTATTATTACCGTGGATTTGCAAGAATGAATATTGAAGATAAAAATGGCGCTAATGCTGATTTTGCTAGTGCACTCGAAATAGACCCAACGCATAAAGGTGCTTTGGAAAACAAAGCGATTTCTAGTTTTCAATTGGGCCGATATGAAGAAGCCGTATCTGACTACTCAAATATCATAAGTATGGACGAAAAAAATCCAGAATCTTATGTAAATAGAGGCATTGCGTACTTAAAAACCGAACAAAATGAAAATGCAATTGATGATTTCAACAATGCAATTAAACTAAATAAAGACTTTGCAGAAGCATACTTTAACAGAGCAAATGCATTTGCAAAGTTGAACCAAGATCAGAAAGCATGCACTGACATGAGAAAAAGTGCAGATCTAGGTTACCAACCTGCCTATGGTCATATCAATGGTTTGTGCAATTAAAGTAATTTGCAAGACCGCTGAATTGATAGAATAGCCATATCACTTTATAATATTTGATGCTAGATAGTTTATGCTTGCTCTTCTTCATCAAAGTGATTCCAACCTTGTGATTTTAGAGGATGTACATTTCCACTTGTTGTGTGTAGTGTAATCCCATCATCACTTGGTACTATTTCACCTATCAAGTAGACATCAGGCATATATTTTACTTTCTCAAGATCATCAGGACTTACCGTGAATAATAGTTCGTAGTCCTCACCACCATTAAGTGCGCAAGTTATTGGATTGATCCCGAATGCGATCGCTTGTTCTTCTGCTTGCGGATGAATGGATATTTTTGATTCCTCTACATATGCCCCTACATTAGATTGTTTACATATGTGAAACAACTCTGATGCTAGTCCGTCACTAATATCAATCATAGATGTTGGCTTAAGTCCTACTTTTGCCATGTGTGTTACAGAATCTAATCTGGCTTCAGGCTTTAATTGTCTTCCTACAATATGGTCTAACTCCCCTAGATCTGGTTGTATAGCTGGTGATTCAAGGTATATTTGTTTTTCTCTTTCTAAGATCTGTAGACCTAAGTATGCACTGCCCAAATCTCCAGTCACACAGATAATATCTCCTACCCTAGCCCCTGATCTATATACAATGTCATCTGTTTTTGCTTGACCAATAGCTGTTACACTTATGACCATTCCTTTATTCACAGAAGTTGTGTCCCCACCTACAAGATCTACATTGTACATCTTACATGCTAGATTGATACCTTCATAGAGCTCTTCTAGTGCTTCTACAGAATATCGATTTGAGATGGCTAAAGAAACAGTCACCTGTGAAGGTATTGCATTCATCGCACATATGTCAGACAGATTGACAACGATTGCTTTGTATCCGAGATGCTTAAGCGGCGTATACATAAGATCAAAGTGTATCCCTTCTACTAACATATCTGTAGATACAACCGTAACTTCATTTTGATTCTTAAGAACCGCTGCATCGTCTCCGATTGACTTTAAAGTAGACGATCTTTTTACATCTGAATCTACTGTTAGGTGATCTATCAGTCCAAATTCGCCAAGTTCGTTTACGTCAGTTCTCTTTGTTTCGTGTCTTTCCATGGTGCAAAGATATTTCTATTTGTTTGATTTGCTAAATTTGTAGGTATGTATCCCTAACAATAACGAAATAAGTAAATATGTCTTACCATGAAAAAGTTTATGATATCACCCGCCAAATACCTGTGGGCAAGTTTAGCACCTATGGTTCTATTGCCGATTATCTACACCTCGGGTCTGCAAGAATGGTCGGTTGGGCCTTGAAACAAATTGACTTTATGGATGATAGCATTCCAGCACATCGGGTGCTTAATAGTAAGGGTGAACTATCGGGTAGAAACGCTTTTCCTACACCGGAGACTATGCAAGTAAGGTTGGAAATGGAAGGGATAAAGGTTAAAAACTGGAAGGTCGTAGATTATGATGGATGCTATTGGCATCCACAGGAATTGGATGAGTTATAAGCTTTAATTAATCTAGAATACTGTAAAACAAAAATAGCCGCTCAGGGACACTGAGCAGCTATTCATTTGTTACTTCTATTGGATAGAAGTAACTATACTTTTAAAAAGATTTATTTCTTCAATAAATCTCTTATCTCTGTAAGTAAATCTAAATCAGAAGGTCCAGCTTCTGCTACTACAACTGGTGCTTTTGCTTTGTTGTATGCTTTTACGATTAAGAAAAGTACAAATCCAACAATTAATAAATTGATGATTGTATTGATCCACTTACCATATCTGATTGCGTTTTCTGCAACAAATCCAGCTTCTCCTTCAATACCTACTGCTGGAGTTAATATGTGTCTCATCTGAGCGAAATCCATTCCACCTGACATTTGCCCTACTACCGGCATGATAATATCAGCAACGAAACCATTCACTACCATCCCTACAGCACCCGCAAGTATAACTGCAACTGCGAAGTCTACAACATTACCAGTTAAAATAAAGTCTTTAAATTCTTTAAACATAATTTTTTGTTTTGATTAATTAAAAAGTTGATTCGATCTGTAAATAGTTTAAATCCGCTTTAACTTCAAAGATACATTATAAAAAATGCTATATGATGTATCTTAATCATTATCCCCAAATTTTAACATTTAAACCTAGCCTTCTTTTTGACCAAAACGCGGCAATTAAGTCACATCAATTGACAAAAAATAAATCACTCTTTCCAAAATGGCACAACATCTAACTTCTCCCAAAACAAAGAATCGTTAGTCAATTTTTGAAAATCGACTCTTAAAAGATGTTCGCCTCGTGGCAAATAATCTACGTCAATGATGGTCTTTAATCCTCGTTCGCCGTACTTTGGGTAGCGAAAAAAGCGGGCATTCAAATCAGTAAATATACTATCATCAACAGAGATCTGATATAAGTTTTGCACGCATATTAATGAAGAGTCAGATGAAATATCATCATTTACATTTGAATTAAAACCAATTATAAAATCACTTTGTATTCCAACTTCTCGTAATGGTTTTAAGTTTGGACACAACATCTCAACTGTCGCATTATCACGCCCCCCTTTATATTTAATAAAAACATCCAAAAAGCCATTAGAAATGTATTTTGAAGGAAGACTAATTTTTTCAATAGGGCTATCCAAACTCTCTCTCTCGTCATCATAATTAAGTCGACTTAAAATATTTCCGTCTTTATTCTCTGTTGGGTAATGTGCATGATGCTCGACATTAAACGAAGCAAATAACGTCAAAATAAAAATGTAAGGGATCAATAATTTAGACAAATTTCGCCCATATTTATGATCAATTAAGTTGTAATAAATAGGCCGATACAAACTTGCCAGTGTGATAAAGCTATAGAATCTATAAATTGGATAGTAAAATTTACTAGCCCATTTTCTTCGTTTCAGCCAACCTAATGTTAGAAAATCAATAAAGTAAAGTAGTCCCGTCGCCAACAAAGAGATGGAAAAGACTCTTTTGATAATCATATAAGTTGATTCGGAGAGTATTGGATATAGTAGACCTTGCAGAATAAATTCTAAGATAAACGCAAGTGCCATAAACCATAAACCAAAAGAAATAAAAATAAAAATAATCATGAACGTGAAGGCGAAAACTACACTGCACAGTTTTTCTAATCGTTCGATGTATTCATCATAGCTACCAATATTTGATTGTAAATAATTGTGGAATTTTGGATGCAGATTTAATTTATCCCAATCAATATCCCCAGATACATAGCGTAAACCAATCGTACTAATCCAGAGTCCCCTCAAAATAAGATGTAATACTAGATTCGTCAACAGAAAAAACCAAGCTGCATATAATATCATCAGTGGAAGTACCATAATGAAGTTATTCTTAACTCCAGATGTAGCAACCGACATTCGATTACCCCAATCATCTAATGGTTCACCTAAACTACCAACCAAAAAAATCGCAAAGCCTGAAATTATTAACTCCAATTGCCAGCTTTCTTGTTGCAACGACTCGAGCCATTTCGTGAGTTTTGAATTCTTATTGTTTTCCATTGATTTAAAAGGTAGTTGTTATAGAAATACGTAACCGTCAGGATAAATATAACAAAAGACCCAAACTTCTGACTAATAATAAAAATGATATTATCATCAGAATATTGAAACCACACCAATTTAATACGTATAATATATTATAGAAAACTTGAGATAAACTTTCTTCCAACAAAATCTATTTAATGTACTATTGTGAATTCAATGAATAAAGAAATATTAAAATTGGGAGAAAGATGGTTTCAGTCAAATGGCTGGACTCCCTTTCCATTCCAAAAAAACACTTGGGAAGCATATCTACAAAATAAAAGTGGCCTAGTCAATGCACCAACAGGAAGTGGTAAGACATATTCACTATTCATAGCCGCTGCATTAGAGTTCATAGAAAATAATCAAGACAATATTTCCAAAGAAAATAATGGTCTCCAAATCATCTGGATCACACCTATACGAGCACTTGCAAAAGAAATAAAAGGATCATGCGAGCGGGCAGCTGAAGGACTAGGATTAAAATGGAATATCGCTGTTAGATCGGGTGACACTACTACAACCCAAAGAAAGAAGCAGTGGGAGAAACCCCCAGAAATGTTAATCACCACGCCTGAAAGTCTCCATGTAATGATGGCTACTAAGGGCTACAAAAAAGTGTTTGGCAATCTAAAGACGATCGTAATAGATGAATGGCACGAACTTATAGGAAGTAAAAGAGGTGTACAGACGCAGCTTGTAATTTCTTGCTTTCAGGGCCTAAATCCAAAACTTAAAATATGGGGTATATCGGCTACCATAGGCAATATGCAAGAAGCTATAGATGTACTCTTGCACTCTAAGGAAGAAGCGGACATTTGCATCATCAAAGCAGAAATTGAAAAAGAAATAGACGTCAAGTGCCTCATTCCAGATGAGATAGAGCGCTTTCCTTGGGCAGGACATTTAGGTCTGACTATGATGGAAAAAGTAGTGCCTGTAATTCTCGGAAGTAAAAGCACACTCATATTTACCAACACTAGAGCGCAGTGTGAAATATGGTATCAAAAAATTCTAGAGGCTGAACCTGATCTGGCCGGTATCATAGCAATGCATCACGGATCTATAAGCAGAGAACTAAGAGAATGGGTAGAAGAAGCACTCTACGATGGAAGACTCAAAGCGGTCGTCTGTACATCTAGTCTAGATCTTGGAGTAGACTTCCGACCAGTAGAAACTATAGTCCAAATAGGTAGCCCAAAGGGGGTGTCAAGATTTGTACAACGTGCCGGCAGAAGTGGACACCGACCAGGTGCAAAGTCAGTAATTTACTTTGTTCCAACTAATGCATTAGAACTCATAGAAGCCGCTGCACTTAGATCCGCGATCAAAGAAAAAAAACTAGAAAACAAGACGCCATTTATAAGATCATTTGATGTATTGATTCAGTACCTTATGACACTAGCCGTATCCGAAGGATTCGATTCTAAGACTATTTACCCACAGATTAAGAGCACATTCTGTTACAGTAGCCTAGAAGAAGATGAATGGCTACAAATTTTAAATTTTCTTGTATATGGAAGTCAATCTTTAAGTGCTTATGATGAATATCGAAAAGTGGATATCGTGGAGGGCATATACAAAGTGACCAATCGCACAATTGCACAAAGACATAAAATGTCTATCGGGACCATCATCAGTGATGCGATGATGCAGATCAAGTTTTTAAGTGGTAAACGGGTAGGTTCTGTAGAGGAATATTTTATCGCACAATTAAAACCGGGTGATGTATTCTGGTTTGCTGGCAGATGCCTAGAACTTATAAGGGTCAAAGATATGACCGCTCAAGTGAAAGTCAGCAAGAAAAAATCAAGCAGAATTCCCAGTTATATGGGAGGTCGATTGTCTTTCTCTTCTATGATGGCCGAGGCTCTCAGAAATCAATTATATGACTATGTAGAAGGCAAGCCTGTAGATAAAGAAGTGATGTTCTTAAAGCCTCTATTCGACATGCAAGAAGCTAGGTCTCTCATGCCAAAACGCGATGAGTTACTGGTCGAGTATTTTGAGGATAAAGAAGGATTTCATTTAATCATATTCCCATTTGAAGGTAGATATATACACGAAGGGATAGCAGCTCTAATTGCCCACCGCCTATCATTACATACGCCTATAAGTTTTTCATTGGCGTATAATGATTATGGATTCGAGTTACTATCTGACAAAGAGATCGATGTGGACGAATTGATAAATTCGGCCCTGTTTTCATCAAAAGATCTAGCTTCAGATATTAATTCTACAATAAATGGGGTAGAACTTGCTCGACGTCAATTCAGAGATATCGCACGTATCAGTGGCCTTATATTTCAAGGCTTTCCAGGTAAAAAGAAGAAAGACCGACATCTACAGTCTTCTTCACAATTAATCTTTAATGTATTCAAAGATTATGAACCGGAAAGCTTGCTCTATCAACAAACCTATGATGAAGTAATGACTTTTCAGCTAGAAGAAACAAGACTCCGAGAGGTGCTAGAAAAAATTAGAAACCAGCATATTATTATCAGCAGACCCGAAAAGGCAACACCTTTTGCATTTCCGATCATGGTAGATCGATTACGAGAATCACTCACTTCAGAGAAATTAATCGATAGAATCGGAAAGATGAAACTGGAACTGGAGAAGGGGTGAATCGCTGAGCTGTTGAATTATTGAGTTGTTGAATTATATTGTCCCTTCGTTTATTCTTTCAATACACGGCTCTTGCTGTCTTAATCCGGCGCTGGAGGTTCAGAGAAATATTTAGGCGTTATAACGAAATGAGTGAGTAATTAACTAAAGGACTTCAGAGAAGTCCAACTATGTTAGAAAATGATGATTTAGAGTATGGCGACTTCAGAGAAGTCGGACTATTATCTAAAACTAGACATCGTTT